>SAAR01000040.1 GCA_009916335.1 Erysipelotrichia bacterium
TTTTTAAAAATAACATCTGCCCAAATTGTAAAAAAAGTTTTCATTTAACATTTAAATTTTATTTGGTTATTTTTGTTTTTTCATTTATAATAAATCATATTTTTTCGTATTTTGTTTTTGAAAACTTCTTTTTGGAAATCGTATTCACATTATTCTTATGTGCTGTGCTATTTTTGATGATTCACCATTATTTTGATAGGCTTGTTCATATATTGTTGAAAAGAAAATATTTGAAATAATGTCATTCGTTAAAAAATTAATGTAAATGGAATAGAGTTAGAGGTATTAACCAGTTTGTATTCATGTAGATCTTTCTTAGATGAAAAGAGCAAAAGAAACATTTAATTAAAATAATGATTTACTTTTTGTTTTATATAACACTTTTATAATAGCTTATTATTTTTAAGATTTATAAAAACGCATAATAATAACGATTCATAAAATTTAAACTTTATATATGGAGGAAAAAATGAAAACGATAATAAAAATATGTGTAGTCTCGCGGATGTTTGTTTGTACTTTTATTGATACATTTGCACAAACAAAAGAAGTGGAAATACAAGATGATGAAGAGGTTTATGTCAATAGTGGCATAGATACAAGCCCAATTGAAATAAATCACATAAAAGAAAAATTTAAAGAGAAGAATAGATATGTTAACCCAGCAAAATATTTGAGTATAACACACCAGACACAAAAAAATAATTATTATTGTGGGCCATACGCAGCAGCGTTACTAGCTTATTATGAGGATTATATTGATAATGGAGTAATCCCAAATTCTATTCGAGCAAAAGGTAGTACAAGTGCAGGATCTACTTATGGGAATCACTGGGTATTAGCTTATCAAGTTAGAGAAGATAGTGTTGGTAAAGGTTGGTATAAATGCGTAGATAATCATGGAAGGTATAATGCCATAATCCAAGCAAGTTGGACTGCTGGGAATGGTTGGCTTTCAATATAATGAATAAGAAAAAATATATTTTTATAGTTTCTATTATTATAATTAGTATATTGATTGGCCTGTTATACTATTTACTAACAAATTATGAGATTTCCAAAAAAACAATATTATGTGAGGATTATAGTTCTGACTTACAAATTGAATCTAATTCAGTTTGTAGAAAGTTCTCTAATAAACTTGGTATAAAAAAAGGTGTGTATGTAGAGATACAAAACGATATGGCATATATTATAGCTGACAATTATTATAATTATTATGATTCTTATTATAATTTTGAAAAAGTATCTACAAAGACTGAACAGATATATGGCTATGATCTAACCATTAACTATTACAAAAATGATTCTTGGGATGGGATAGGAGAAGTTGGAAAGAACAATCTTGTAACTATTTATTCGTCTTTTCATTTAAGTAAAGATAATCAACATATCATGGGGTTAGGACCTAATACTTCTTTTGAGTTAAAATCAGAAGAAATAATTGAAAAAGATTATGAAGAAAAGATTAAAACAGAGTTATTTAAAATGATATCCAGAATTATTAAAAATTAAAAAGAGAATTATCTTTAAAACTAAATGAGGGGGTTAAGATTAAACTAAATTCCTAAAATAAAATCATGTAGGATCTCAAAAAACATGCTATAAAATGGTATAAAGTATGAAAGATAAAAGAAGATGAGTGCAATCGTTTCCAAAATATTGGAAATACAGGTAGCAATCATCTTTTTTGATATCTAATATACTTTAAAATCATGAAATATTTTATGGTATGTTGCTGTAGTAGCAAATAATATGGGTATTTAAGATCATGCGAATATAGTAACACTTGTTTTGATGCTAAATTTATAAAGCGACTAGATAAAAATGGGTATAAATAGATTTAAATTATTTATTTTTTAATATATCTTTTCTAATATGCTCAATGCTTTTTTCTAATCCATGTTCACTTAGGTAGGTTAATAAATGCATAATTAACGCATCTGTTTTAGGGTGAATCATAATATGATCTCGACCACCTAGATAATAGTCTAACGCACTACGATCACAATAGGCTTCTTTTTGATAAATCTTAGATGCTGTAACACGATCACAAAACATTTCTACCACATAGTTAACAGGCATTTCTAATGGTTGAACGCCATGTATTCCATTATCTAGCCAATATTCCCAATGGTGTTTATTTCTACCTTTGTGGTGTAGCCAACCATTTGAATAGCCCAATACTTCCTTCTCTTTATCAATAGGACTTCTATTTCCTTGGAAATATCTTACACCTGCACTAAATTCAACCCATGAGTATTTTGATAAGTCATGAAGAATACCTTGTTTATATAAACCACAGCGAAAACATAGTTTTGTTACATTATATTTATGCCTGTTGATTGTTGAAAAATGTCCCCAAAATTTATTCATGTTTACCTCACCTTTATCTAAATTATTTTACCATTTTGCAACGATCCTTACAACTGATGCAAAATTGAACTTTTTAAATTTTTACCAATGCGATATAATGATAAAAATAAGGAGCGTGTGTTTATGAGCAAGAAAAGAAAAGTTGTCATTATCGGTGCAGGTCATGTGGGAAGTCATGTTGCAATGTCTTTGTCAATGTATGGGATATGTGATGAAATCGTATTGATTGATATTGATGTTGAAAAAGCAGAAAGTCATGCAAAAGATATAGCTGATGTTACTTCGTTAATGCCCCAGCCAGTTGTTATAAAGAAAGGGTGTTATGATGCTTGTGATGATGCAGATATAGTGATTATTAGTATTGGTGTATCAAGGAAAGCAGGACAAACTAGACTAGATATGTTAGATGATACGCTTGTTATTATGAATGATGTTATGCCAAAACTTTGCGCGACTAAATTTAATGGCATTGTTTTAACCATTTCAAATCCAGCCGATATTATTGCCCATTATGCCTATACACATGCTCATTATCCTAAAGAAAAAGTATTTGGAACAGGCACAGCATTAGACACTGTGCGTCTTAAAAGAACTTTATCAGAATTAAGTGGAATCGATCAAAGAAATATTTCTTGTATTAGTCTAGGAGAGCATGGAAATTCTTCAATGATTCCTTTTTCCAGAGTGATGATCGCTGGAAAATATTTTAATGAATTCTCTAATATTGATAAAGAAATCGTCTTAGAGAGAACACGCATGATTGGCAATGAAATTATTGAAGGGAAGGGATCGACAGAATTTGGTATTGGGCTTGTCGCTGCTGATATGTGTAAAGCAATATTGAATGATGAAAAACGCATTTTACCTGCCTCTGCATTATTAGAAGGGGAATATGGACTACATGATTTGCATATTGGTGTACCTGTTCTTTTAGGAAGTGAAGGAATCGAATCAGTGATTGAATATGATTTAAGTGAAGAAGAATTAGCACAGTTAAAAGAATCGGCTAAGATCATAGTTGATTACAATCAAAGAGCAAAGGAGAAATAAGATGAGTCAAATCACAAAAGATGCACTAAAACAATCGTTCATGCAATTGTTAGAAGAAAAGACATTAGATAGTATTAAAGTGAAAGACATCGTATCACGTTGCAGTGTTAATCGAAATACGTTTTATTATCATTTTCATGATATTTATGAATTAATGGATTACATCTTTACAAGTGAAGCAGAACAATTGATAACACTAAATAAAGTAGAAGAAAACTGGCAAGAAAGTTTTACGAATATATGCAATTATTTATTAACGCATAAGAAGATGATTTATCATGTTTATTTCTCAATTAATCGCGAACAATTAGAAAAATATTTATATGATGTTGTGAGTGATGTGCTATTAAAAATCATTCATTACGAAGTGAAGGATAAAAAGATCAGTGAACAAACCTGTAAGATTCTTTGTGATTTCTTTAAATATGCATTGGTTGGTATGTTTTTAGAATGGATTAGAGAAGGAATGAAAGAAAAGGTAGAAGATATTCTTTATAAAATAGAATTAGTTTTTGATGGTAGTATTGAACATATCTTGTTGAATTGTGAAGGAAAATAGATTTAGGCAAAATGAGGAAGATGCACAAAATTTGTGCATCTCTTTTATTTTGTCTATTTATAAATTTTTAAAGCTTTCTATAATAAACGTAAGTTAAGCAAAGGGGGAAAAGTGATGCTAAACTTTGGTAAAAAAGTAGTAAAAAATAAAATACCGATTTTAATTGTCAGTGTCTTATTGCTCATACCTTCTATTATTGGTATGGCAGCAACAAGAGTGAATTACGATATGCTTTCCTATCTGCCTTCGGATATAGAAACAATGAAAGGACAGGATATTTTACAAGAAGATTTTGGTAAAGGTGCTTTTTCATTGTTCATGGTAGAGGATATGAGTGAACAAGATGTGGCTAAACTAAAGTCAAAAATTGAAAAAGTAAAACATGTAGATTCAGTGATTTGGTACGATACACTATCTGATATTAGTGTACCGATGTCATTGTTGCCTGATGATATTTATGAAGCGTTTAATCAAGGTGATACGACAATGATGGCGATTTTCTTTGATACAACTACATCAGCAGATGAAACAATGAATGCGATTAATGAGATTAAATCCATTGGCAATGAACAATGTTTTTTGAGTGGTATGAGTGCCGTTGTGAATGATACAAAGCAGTTAACGCAACAAGAAGAACCGATTTATATTTTGATTGCTGTGGTATTGTCATCTATTATTCTAGCGTTATTTATGGATTCTTATTTAGTTCCTATCTTTTTCTTATTAAGTATAGGAATGGCAATTTTATATAACTTAGGAAGTAATTATTTCATTGGGGAAGTTTCTTATATAACAAAAGCATTAGCCGCAGTCTTGCAGTTAGGTGTTACGATGGATTATTCGATTTTCTTGTGGCATAGCTATAAAGAGATGGAAGAAGTACATCAAGATCGTCATGAAGCAATGGCATATGCGATTAAAAATACAATCACATCAGTAGCAGGAAGTTCATTAACAACCGTAGCTGGATTTATTGCTTTATGTTTTATGAGTTTTACTTTGGGTAGTAACTTAGGAATTGTTATGGCGAAAGGTGTCATCTTTGGTGTCATTGGTTGTGTTACTATTTTACCTGCCATGATTTTAGTATTTGATAAAGCGTTGGATAAAACAACCCATAAACCATTAATGCCAAAGATGGACAAGTTTGCAAGTTGGATTACGGCTCATTATAAAGTATTTATTTGTATCTTTTTAATTCTCTTATTACCAGCATTATATGGTTACAAACATACAAAAGTGTATTATGACTTAAGTGCAACTTTACCGAAAGATTTGGATAGTGTTAAAGCGAATAAGAAATTAGCAGATGAGTTTGATATGAATTCTACGCATATGATTTTGATTAATGCTGATGTGAAACAAAGCGATGTAAAAACGATGAGTGAACAAATGAAAAAAGTAAAAGGTGTGAAAACAGTGCTTGGCTTAGATGCCATGCTTGGTAATAGCATTCCTGAAACAATGATTCCTGAACAAGTGAAAAGTTTATTGAAGAGTGATCACTATCAGTTGATGTTAGTAACGAGTGAATATGCCATTGCCTCTGATGAGGTTAATCATCAAATTAGTGAATTAAATACGTTAGTTAAAAAATACGATAAAGGTGGTATGGTGATTGGGGAAGCCCCTTGTACCAAAGATTTAATTGAAATTACCGATGAAGATTTCAAGATGGTTAGTGTTGTTTCTATTGGGGCAATCTTTGTGATTATCTTATTGTTGTTAAAATCCATCAGTCTACCAATTGTCCTTGTGAGTGTGATTGAAGTAGCAATCTTTATTAATATGGGTATTCCTTATTATACAGGAGTTAGTATTCCTTTCATTGCATCGGTGGTCATCGGTACGATTCAATTAGGGGCAACGGTTGACTATGCTATTTTGATGACAACAAGATTTAGAATGGAAAGACGTTTAGGCAAAGAGAAAAAAGAAGCGTTGGATATTGCCCTTGCTCAATCCATTCCATCCATCATTGTAAGTGCTTTAGGTTTCTTTGCGGCTACCTTTGGGGTTGGCTTATATTCCAATGTGGATATGATTTCAACACTTTGTACGCTAATGGCAAGAGGAGCTATTGTCAGTATGTTAATGGTTATCTTTGTATTACCATCAATGTTTATGGTGTTTGATAAATTTATTAATAAGAAAATTATTAAAGAGATAGGAGAGTAACATGAAAGTAAATAGAATAAAGAAAACAGTCTTAGGATTAGTAGTGGCATCAACAGCGTTAATGCCAATGGCTATATCTGCTAATGATGACACAGAAAAAACAAATCAAAAAGAAGAAAGTGTTTATGTTGTGAGTGATGCGTTTGGGAAACAACAGCAAGTAGTTGTTTCAGGTTGGTTAAAAAATAATACAAAAGCAGCACAGTTAATTGATGAATGCAATTTAAGTGATGTTGTCAATGTAAAAGGAAAACAGAAGGTTACAACAAGTAATGGTGTTAATACATGGCAAGCAAAAGGAAACGATATTTACTATCAAGGAAGTGCAACCACACAAGTGCCTGTTGGATTAAATGTTACTTATACATTAGATGGTAAAGAGATGAATGCAAAAGATATGTTAAATAAGAGTGGAGAAGTGGAAATCAAAGTTTCTTACTACAACCAGACAAAAGTGAATTATAAAGGGAATGAATACACAGTACCAATGCTTATGGCAACAGGAATGGTCTTAGATGGGAATAAATTTAGTAATGTGAGTATTGATAATGGAAAGATTATCAATGATGGTTCTCGTTATTTAGTTGCTGGCTTCGGTGTTACTGGGTTAAACGAAAGTTTAGGGTTAAAGAAAGAAATTATTCCGACTTCCTTTACGTTACATGCAACCGTAAAGAAATTTACAACTTCTGAAATGATTACTTATGCTGGGAATGATATGCTCAACGAATTAGATTTAAGTCATGTATCTACCCTTGATGAGTTATTAGGTGCGATCAATCAATTAGGCAATGCTTCTACACAATTAGTAGATGGTTCAAGTAAGTTGGCAGATGGAGTGGCTACGTTAGCAAATAAATCAACTTCGCTAGTGAGTGGTGTAAGTGAATTAGATCGTGGAGCAAATACATTAACTAATGGATTAACTTCTTTAACAAATGGGTTAGAAAGTGCGAAACAAGGGAGTGAACAATTGGTTAATGGTTTAACAAAGGTCAGTGGTGGAATCGATCAATTGATGCAATCAAGAGCAATGGTTGCCAAAGGACTTAATGATTTAGCAACAGGTATGGATAAAGCAAATCAAGCGTTAGCACAATCTGTTCAGTATAATCAATTAGTTAATCAGTATTTACAAGGTTTACAAGTAAGTATGGGACAAGTGATGAGTGAGGAACAAAAGGCACAGTTGGCACAAGTGATACAAGCAAATCAAGGTAGTATTGCTTATCAGCAAGCAGTGCAAACAACACTAAGTGATGCACAAAGTGAAAATACATTACGAAATGGTGTCGCAAAATTGCAAGCTGCAATGGCTGAAAGTGGAGAAAATACATTTGGTAATGGATTAGCAACACTAAAAGCGGCACTTACTATGACAGCACAAACAAGTGGACAATCTGGCTTGATTGAAGGAATGCAAACATTACAAGCAGGAATTGACAGTGCCTATGCTGGAAGTACACAATTAACACAAGGAGCAAGTGCTTTAAGTAAAGGAACATCGATATTAAATCATGCAAGTGGTGAATTAGTTGGTGGCATCAATGAATTAAATAGTGGAGCACAGACATTAAAGAATGGAATGGCAGAATTTAATACAACAGGGATTCAAAAATTAGTGTCCGTATTCAATGGTGATGTTAAAGCGTTAACTTCTCAATTAAATAATGTATTAAATGCAGGAAAACAATACCAATCATTTAGTGGTTTAAGTGAAGATATGAATGGTAGTGTAAAATTCATTATAAAAACAGCAGGTATTGAATAATAAATATTCTTAAAACACATGATTTAAGAAAGGCAACAGATTGAGTATAGAAAAACACCACGAATAAGATTCGTGGTGTTTCTTCCGCACTCAGTGCCATTTACATGTATATTATATGCAAGAAAGAAAAAAAATAGCAACGTAAAAATAAAAATGTTACGCATTGTATCAATGATTAAAGGGTGTTATACTAACTGTATAAAAGTGAGGTGGTTATGATGAAAATAAGAAACAAACAACCAATACAATTAGAAATCATACCACCTGCGACAATATAGTAATCTTTATTTTGTTTTGAAGTGTATTTCTGATTTGATTGGGGATACATTTTTTTTATTGCAAGCAGGTGAGAATGGAGAAAGATGATTATAAAAAAAGTAGAAACAGAAAAAGAAGTAATGATGATGTGTGCAATGAAAGCGAGCAGCAATGCACAAAATGAGGCAATTAAACAAATGTATCAAGAGGGAGCATTATGTTTTGAAGATTGTTTTATTGCGATTGAACAAGAAAAAGTAGTGGCTAGAGCAATCATGTTAGAAACCTTTCTAGGTTTCTATACGGTAGAAAAGATTCCTTTAAAGCAGGCTATTTTATTTGTCGAATATGTTTTACAAACATGTGGCAAAAAAGAAATCTTAACACATTTATATGCAGATAAGACATATTATGCATTGGTAGAAAAAAGCCTTGTCGCTACAGGATTTACGCTATTTCAAGAAAAGGAAAGTTTTGTTTGTAAAGTAAAAAAGCTATCATGCAAATTAACGAGTAAAGATGGAAATGAAATAGAAAAAGCAGTGTTTGTGGCTATGATTAAGCAAGTTTTAAAAGAGCAAAAAGATCGTGGAATATATGAAGATGTAAAACAAATGGGGGTAGAACAAGCTTCGTTAATGTTGTATGGAGAGAGTTGTCCATCTTTTTATCTAGCAGGTTTTCATAATGATGAAATGATCGGATTTGTGATACTAACCCAATTATCTAATAAAATAGCAGGGATTCAATATATTGGTGTTTTACCAGAGTATAGAGGGCATGCGTATAGCTGTGAATTATTGAAATTAGCAACTAATTTAGCCGATCAATATGGTTATGAAGAAATGATTGCTGATGTAGATGTAGAGAATACAGCGATGTTAAATAATGTGTTACAGGCAGGCTATTATAAAAGTTGTAATATGAAAGCATTCGTCTACAAACAATCTTTATGAAAAAAGTGTTACAATGAATACAAGTGAGGTAACAACGATGAAATATATACAATTAAATGAACAATTAAACGTATCGAGATTAGTATTTGGCTGTATGCGTATTGCTGACATGAGTGTTGATGAGTTAGCTGCATTAGTAAAAAGTGCATTAGATGCAGGAGTTAACTTTTTCGACCATGCGGATATTTATGGTGGTGGAAAGTCAGAAAAATTATTTGGGGAAGTATTAAAGTTATATCCTCAATATCGTAAACAGATGATCATTCAAACAAAATGTGCGATTCGTAGAGGGAAAGTTGGTTATTTTGATTTTAGTAAAGAGCATATTATAAATAGTGTAAATCAAAGTATTGAGCGTATGCATTGTGAGTATATTGATGTATTACTATTACATCGCCCTGATACATTGATGGAATTTGAAGAAGTAGCACAAGCATTTAATGAGTTAGAGAAAAGTGGCAAAGTGAAGTATTTTGGTGTGTCTAATATGAATAGTATGCAGATGGAAATGTTGCAAAAACATGTTAAGCAAAAATTATTGTTTAATCAATTGCAGTTTAGTCCTATTCATAGTGGAATGATTACTAATGGTTTGTTTGCGAATATGAAGGAAGCACAAGCGATTGATCATGATGGGAATATTTTAGAGTATTGCCGTTTAAAAGAGGTAACAATTCAAGCGTGGTCAATTATGCAGGCATCATGGGAAGAAGGAACTTTTTTAGATCACCCTGATTATGTGGAATTTAATGCATGTTTACAAGGATATGCTAATCGTTTCCATGTATCTAAATCAGCCATTGTTGTGGCATGGATATTACGCCACCCAGCGAATATGCAAGCAATCTTTGGTACCACACAAATTGCCCATCTAAAAGAAATGGTTGCAGGTTGTGATATTGAATTAAGTAGAGAAGATTGGTATGAAATTTATACTAAAGCAATCGGTAGGTTGTTGCCTTAAAATAAATATATGTAAAACAAGAGAAGTGAACAGCTTCTTTTGTTTTTGCCTATCCATTTATTTGTCAATTACATAGTATGCAATAGATGGGAGGGTGTAGTTAAAGCAATGAGAAGAAAAGGAAAACTGATTAGTATTTTTATGCTTACTTTCTTGCTTTTACAAAGCATGTTAATGATTAATGCGAAAGAAGAAGATGGTGATAATCAATATCAAGTATATTCACAAGCAATCACACCACAGCAACAAGGCGTTTATTTACAGGATATGAAGCAAAAAAAGAGCATGCTAATGTATTGTATTTCGAATGAACGAATAGCACCACTAAGTACAGAGAAGAATCGCTCATTAATTCCTTATGTAGCGAAATCATTTAATGATGATAGGGGGTATCAGGCACTTTTATATGTTGGCTATCCACACAATCAAACAAACCTACAGGAAGAATATGGGTTAGATGATGGGAGTGCTTATAAAGAAACACAAGCAGCCTTGTGGACATTGCAGAATGCAGAGGGATCTATCTATACACAATATCAAAAACCATTTCCTAGTTATTATATCGCATTATTAAATTATGCAAGTACACATATAAATGAGCAATATTTAGGATATACATTAAAGTATTATGAAAGTGTAAATCAAGAGATTGCTTATCAACATTTAATTACCTTGCAAAAACAAGAAGATGATAACATAGAAAAGCAAGTGCAAACAGAAGATAAAGAGCCATCATCATCTCTTGATTCTTTATTCTTTTATTTGTTTATTGCGTTTGCTATTTTAGCAATGGTGGTAGTCATTGTATATTGTGTATATCGTAGTAAAAAATGTCGATATTAAAAAACATACCCCACTAGTCATAGGGGTATGCATTTTTATTTATCTTCTAATATTTTTCTAGCCACATATACACCACTTGCACTTGCATGAGATAGGGAATGTGTTACACCACTACAATCACCAATTACATACAAGCCTTTGTGTTTTGTTTCTAAATGATGATCGACTTCTACTTGTAAGTTGTAGAATTTGACTTCTACACCATACAATAAGGTATCATCGCTTGCCATTCCTGGAGCAATTTTATCTAATGCATAGATCATTTCAATAATATCGTCCATCTGTCTTTTAGGAATCACAAGGCTTAAATCCCCTGGTGTTGCATCATAAGTAGGGGTTAGAAAACTACCTTCGATTCTTGAAGGAGTACTTCTTTGTCCTCGGATTAAATCACCAAAACGTTGTACAATGATTCCCCCACCTAGCATATTGGATAAACGAGCAATACTTTCTCCATATTCGTTGCTGTTTTTAAATGGATCCGTAAAATGCATAGAAACCAATAAAGCGAAGTTTGTGTTTTCAGTAAAGCGTTCTTTATCTTCATAGGAGTGTCCGTTGACAGTAATAATACCATTTGTATTCTCACTAACGACAACACCTTTTGGGTTCATACAGAAAGTTCTAACTAAATCTTGAAATTTTTCTGTACGATAAACAATTTTACTTTCGTATACTTCCTCAGTGATATGCTCGAAAATAGCAGCAGGTATTTCTACTCGTACACCAATATCTACACGATTGCTTTTTGTTTCAATTTGTAAATTATCACAAATGTCCTGCATCCATTTACTACCACTTCTACCCGTAGAAATAATGACTTTTTCACCATAGAATGTTTCATTAGCACTTTTGACTACATAACCATCATCTTCTTTATCAATTGCATCGACATGCGTCATAAACTGAAAATGTACCTTTTCTTTTAATTCGTTATAAAGGTTTTCTAAGATTACATAGTTAATGTCTGTTCCTAAATGGCGTACACTGGCATCTAATAAATGCAGATCGTTTTGTAGACATTTCTTTTTTAATTCAGAATTGGCAGTAGAAAACTTTCTAGCATTTTTACCACCATATGCAACGTTTACTTCATCAATGTAATTCATTAAATCGAGGGCTTCTTTTTTTCCTACATATTCATATAGGTTTCCCCCAAATTCATTAGTAATATTGTATTTTCCATCGGAAAAAGCACCAGCACCACCAAAACCATTCATAATGGCACAAGGTTTACAATTGATACATGAAGTGATTTTTTTACCATCAATTGGACATTTTCTTTTTTCTAAAGGATTTCCTGCTTCTAAAACAAGAACCTTTAATTGTTTGTTTTCTTTTGTTAGTTCATAGGCTGAGAAGATTCCTCCAGGTCCAGCACCAACGATTATTACATCATATTTCATACTCTCACCGTCCTTACGAAAGTATACGCTATTAAAAAGATAATACAAGTATTATTTATCTTTTTTATCTATGGTATAATAATAGAAAATAATTTTAATCAAGAAAGGAAATTTATGTATGTTATATGACACAATTGTAGCAATCTCAACACCACTAAGTGAAGGGGCAATTAGTATTATTCGTATGAGTGGAAAAGATGCGATTGCAATCGCCAATCAATTATGTTCAATCGATCTTTTAAAGAAAGAGGGTAATACAATTTCCTATACTTATATCATAGATCCTAAAAAAAATAAAGCTGTAGATGAAGTGTTAGTAAGTATTTTTAAGGGTCGAAAAAGTTTCACAGGAGAAGATGTTGTCGAGATTAATGCACATGGTGGTATTTTTATTACTAAACAAATCTTAACGCTTTGTTTAGAGAATGGTGCTAGATTAGCTAGAGCTGGTGAATTTACACAACGAGCTTTTTTGAATGGAAAATTAGATTTAACACAAGCAGAAGCAATCAATGATATGATTAATGCCCACGATGAAAATGCAACACAATTAGCAATGAGTGGGATTAAAGGAAGTGTAGCGAAACTGATTCACCCTTTTATTGAGCATCTGTTGGATATTATTGCTAATATTGAAGTAAATATTGATTATCCTGAGTATGATGATGTAGAGCAATTAACAAGTGAAAAGCTATTGCCGATGTGTCAAAACTGGTTGCAAGATATTGATGAGATTTTAAATAAAGCAAGAAGTGGTAAAATAATGCGTGAGGGGATTAAAACAACAATTGTTGGTAAACCCAATGTAGGAAAGTCGAGTTTGTTAAATGCTTTGCTAGATGAAGATAAAGCGATTGTAACGGATATTGAAGGAACCACAAGAGATATTGTGGAAGGTATGGTCCGTTTGGATTATATTACTTTACATTTAATTGATACGGCAGGAATTAGAGAAAGTGATGATGTCGTTGAAAAAATTGGGATTGAAAAAAGTAAACAAGCGATTGAAGATGCTGATTTAGTAATCTTGCTGTTAGATGGTAGTAAACCATTAGAAACAAAAGATGAGCAGTTACTTGCACTTACCAAACACAAAACACGTTTAATTGTATACAACAAGGAAGATGTTGCGTTAGAAAAAAAAGATGAACAAATATGGATTAGTGCGGCGAAACATGAAATACAAGCGTTAATTGATGCGATTAATCAAATGTATGAAGAACATAAAATTGCGTTGCAACAACCAACCTTAAATAATGAAAGACAAATTTCACTGATGAATCAATCCAAACAACATATGATGCAAGCAATTGATGCGATGGAGATGGGTATGGAATTAGATTTAGTGGCGATTGATTTACAAAATGCATATACATGCATGAAAGAAATTTTAGGGGAAGTTAATCGTGATGATTTATTAGATACTTTATTTTCTAATTTTTGTTTAGGTAAGTAATAAAAAACCTGATTTGTGTGAATACACATTTTAGGTTTTTTTATTTTGTGAATGGTTAGTTATCTAATTTCCACTGGAATCTATTAAATAGAGGTTGAGAGTTAGATGGAAAATGTTGAATAATACTAATAAATGGGATAAAATGTAAATAATAGAAATGAATAGGAGTGATAGAAATGGAAGAATTTTTAGAAAAGATAACTGTATTTAGGAAACAGAATCAATCCTTATTAGATAATACAGTGCTTTTCGTTTTGCTAATGCCGTTATTAGCGATGTATTTTTATTTTAATGCATTTACCTTTATTGAAACATCACATATTGTAATTGCCCTTATTGTGATCGGTTTTATGAGTTATTTTAAACCTTGGGTTGCAGTGATTATCTTTATGTGTGTGCATGTGTATTCCTTAATGTTTACTAATGTAATAGTAGCGAGCATGTATTTGGTATTGTATTTTATTATTTCTTTTAGTTTAGTCTATTATAAGAATGATCGTTTTTTTATTGCGATTGTATTTCTTATGGCAATGAGTAATAACCCATTGTTATTTTCTTTTGCCGTTGTTTTATACTGTATCTTATTTGCACAACGAGGTATTGGTTTTCCATTAGGAATGAGTGCTTTAATTTTTTTAACTTCATTAACAGCAAAGGTAATTGGGAATCCAATATTTTTTGAAAAGACTATTAAAATAGGTAAAAATATTGATCCGATTGCCTATTTAAATGAGTATTTAAATAGTAGTGAATTGATGCCACAGTTTTATGAACATTTTCAAACCTTTAATATCGTATATATAAGTGGAGCAATCGTTGTTTTCTATGCATGGTTTCGTTATTTGTTCTCTAAAAAAGAGAAAGAAGAAAAAGATACTCACGAGATTAATAAGAGTGTGAAAACAGCAGGGATTACATTAGCTCTTTTGCTTGTCATTTATATAGCGAATACAACACTGTATAAATTAAATTTTTCATTTTTTTCAATCGTACAGATTGTAATAGGTAGTATAGCTGCATTTGCTATATCACTTTTTAGTGTTCGTTATCCTTTAAGAGATACGCCTACATTTGCCGAGTTAGAAAAACAAAAAGAAAAAGAAAAATTAGAACAAGTGATTAATCATGTGGAAAAAAAGAAATTGCAGATTGGTTGGGATGAGATTGCAGGCTATGAAGATGTGAAAAATGAACTGAAAGAAGTTTTAGAACCATATTTGCATAAAGATGTAATGAAGAAGATGAAGGAGAATCATATTGAACCAGTGAAAGGTTTATTATTGTTTGGTGCTCCAGGTACAGGGAAAACAATGTTTGCTAAAGCGATTGCAAAGGAAAGCAACATGAATATTATTTCTGTTGCAGGGGCACAATTTACTAGTAAGTGGGTTGGTGAATCGGATCGTAATCTGCGTAATATCTTTGAACAGGCTGCTAATAAAAAACCTTGTATTATTTTCTTTGATGAATTAGGTATTCCTAAACCAGACTATAACTTAGGTGTTGGATCTGGAAGCCATGGTAAGCAAACCGCAAGAATGCTAGAAGGAATAGAAGAAATTATACTCAAGGAAAAATCAGATGGAATTCTAGTTTATGGTGACACTAATTCAACACTTGCAGGAGCTCTAGCTGCAGGCAAACTACATATTCCCGTTTATCATGTAGAAGCTGGTCTTCGTAGCTATAACAAATTAATGCCAGAAGAGCAGAATAGAATTTTGACAGATCGTATTTCTGATATGTTGTTGTGCCCTACACAAACTGCAGTAGATAATCTTAAAAAAGAAGGTATTACAACTGGAGTATCAAATACTGGGGATATTATGTATGATACCGTACTAAGAAATATTGGTATAGCAAATGAAAAATATTCTAATGGATTATGGTTCGATGAAATAGTCAGAGAAAATGGTGAAATAAGCAAAATTAGTGAAAAAGGATATTACTTAGCGACCATTCATAG
>SAAR01000370.1 GCA_009916335.1 Erysipelotrichia bacterium
CGTAATGGCTCATATTACTAAAAGCAGCATGGAAAACCAAGATATAGTGTTACCAAATTTAGATATACAGTTTAAAGTAAGTGATATATTGCATACAATTGATGAAAAAATCAAAACAAATGAGAAGATAAATAGGAATTTATTAGACCAGGCGGTAAATATTTTTAGCAATATGATTTGGTACAGAGAAAAAAATGGAGTGATTGGCGATTATTGCATAATGAAATCGGGTTTTGCATTTAAAAGTACTTGGTGGACGGATAAAGGAACTAAAGTAATAAAAATTGGTGACATTAATCAAGATAACCTGAATTTGAATTCATGTTCTTGCGTAGAAGATGATAAATTGGATAAGGCTAAGGACTTTATAGTTAATGCAGGAGATTTAGTACTTGCAATGACTGGTGCTACTATCGGTAAGTTTGCAATGATTCCTGAAAGTAATGAAACAGTTTTGGTAAATCAGCGTGTTGGCAAATTCTTTTTAGGCGCTAAACCATTAAAGAAACTTCCGTTCATTTATTGTACTTTGAAACAAAATGAAGTATATAGTGAGATTATTGGAAGAGGACAAGGAAGTGCACAGCCCAATATTAGTGCTAATGATGTTATGACTATTCCTTGTGTAATTCCTTCACAAGATGAAATAGATGGTTTTAATGACATCGCAGAACCTATGTTTAAAAAAATTGTGAAGAATCAAAATGAAAATATTCGGTTAGCAACTTTAAGAGATTCATTGTTACCTAAGTTGATGAGCGGTGAATTAGATGTTTCTGAGTTGAAGAGTTAGTACGATAAATTTTAATATGTAGGGGGAAGAGCAGTTGGAGTATACGTATTCAAAGCATTTATTTGTTTTCATGGATATTTTGGGATATAAATCTATTGTCGATGAGGCTGAAAATAATATAGAAGATGCTGCACATATAATCAAAAATATTGACGAATTGGTCTCGGATTGTATAAAAAAGCAGCTAGATCGATCACATAAAGATTTTAAAACAGACTATGTTATATTTTCTGATAGCATATGTGTTTCAATACCAATCGAAAAGGCGCAAGAAGATGAATATATGGATTGTCTTGCAGAGCGGTTACAATTTCTTACGTATATTGTTGCCAATATACAACTTTATGCACTTGAATATGGAATTATGCTAAGAGGGGCAATAACAATAGGAAATTATTTTAGAAATGAAAATATCATGTTTTCAAAAGCACTTATTGATGCATATTCAGCTGAATCAAAGCAAGCAATTTATCCTAGAGTTATTTTATATCATGAATCAAGTGATGAATTATTAACAGCATATGTAAAAGCTAAAATTACATATGGGGAATTTCTGTATTTACAAGAAGATGAAGATTTCGTTTTTGTAAATTATCTAGCAAATGCAAATGAATTTTATAGTTCGATGTTTATACGTGAACTTGTTACAAAACAAAGAGATATAATAGAACAAGAAATAATAAAGTTCAAAGATGAAGATGCACTATTAACAAAATATGCTTGGTTAATGAATTACCACAATACAATATTACATAAGAAATTTAGTGACTTGTTAGTTGGTGACAAATACAGAAAAATATGTGCCAATAGATTAGGTAACAGCATATTTGACATAAAAGAGCAGTTGGATCAGAATAACAATCAGCTAGATTGAGAAAAGGAGAGTAATAAATGAAAAAGCAATCTCCATCGACTGTGGCGGGTTCAATAAACCGTAATAATCAAAGAAATAATGGAAAAACGGAAGAAATTGGTTCGGATCATGGTCAATGGTTTTATGAAATGGAATGTCTAGACTGTCATTACAAATATAAAGCTAACGGTACGGATATTTATCAAAGAAAATGTCCTCAATGTCAGGGAGGTAGACCATAGATACATAATAGGTTAAATTTAATTTTTAGGAGAGGGCTAATGGATGATAATATTATATATCGATTAGATGATAACATATCTTTTCGAAAGTGCAGCTTGTATGCCGAAGATAGGACAAGTCATGGTGATTGTACAAATTATGACACATACGAAACAAATTGGACAACGTATTATCGTTGTAATCAAGAAGGTATTCATCTTCATTGTACAAAGAATCCAGAAATTGAAATGGATGTAGAAATTGAATATAATGAGATAATTTTAGTTTGTCCCAAATGTAAAAACAGAACCAAAATAAAGAGCTTAAAAGATGTATATTCGCGTTGTCAAAAATTGCTTAATATTGAGCTATTTAAGGATGCAAAGCTGATTAGACTAGATGATTGGTATATTCCAGAAATCAAGGATAAAATCAAACCAGACTCCGATTATTGGATAACCACGAATGTGAAAACTGATAAAGACGGAAGTACTATAGTGGTTCTTTATATAGGATATAAAGGTAGCGGTAATAAAGTTCAATTCTTTATAAAACCTGAAAAGGGACAGCTTTCAAGCGACCATAAAGACTTAGATCCGGCAAGGATTTTGTCGAAAATAGAGGTTACATTAAAGAATCGTACTTTAACGCAAGAATATAAAGATGAGTAAGAGTTAATTGCCATAACGATTAGGTATTGCAATTTGAAACAGTGATAAACTTTAATTTGGAAGTAATATAAAGAATATACAATAAAATTTGCGCAAGGAGGAGAATAGTATGTCAAAGTTTAAGATTTTATTTGATGGAGAAGAGGAAGATGATATTTTCGATACTGAAGAAGCAGCTAAAGAATATGCTCTTTATTTATGTAGTTGCTCAAGAGAAGGTGCGGAAATACTCAATATGTCTAATCCTGGAGATTATGACTTCGATGAGGATGATTGCGATGATCCCGATTATGAAATAGTAGAAATTAATGATTAAGGTTTTATGTTACTAAAATAGTTTGAGCAAATGAGTGGCTAGAAGATATAGTAGGTTTATCGCTTCTAAAATGAAATAGCGTAGTACAATATATTCTAATACATGAAAGGATGTGAAAACCGGTGCCAGTTAATGAAAATACATTAGAACAAGCTATTATTTCGGAGCTTCAGGAAAAAGGTTATGAATATGTATATGGCCCAGACATCGACCGAGACTATCATGAGGTAATCTTGGAGGATTGCTTTCGAGCTTC
>SAAR01000371.1 GCA_009916335.1 Erysipelotrichia bacterium
CCAGTACACTGATGCCCAATCAACTAAACGATAAAAAAGTCTATCTGCGTGTCACGGGTACAGAAGCAAGTAAAATTGAGTTAGAAACACCTCTTAAAAAAGCGTTAGAGCAAAGAGGTGTCACGTTGGTCAATAGCGCAGAAGATGCACGGTTTTATTTACATGTAAACACACTCTTTGCGGATAATCTTAAAGAAGCGATGAATTTAAATGCAGCTTTGATGGGTGGTGTCGCTGCGGGAGCTATTTCAACCGTCAATCATAGCGGAGGAGATAGTCTATTAATTGGTGTTGGCGTTGCTCTTGCTATGGGTATTACCGATAGGGCATTGGCAGATGAAACCTATAGAGCTATTATCAACATTGCCCTTAGTGAAAAAAATGCAACGATAAACACGGAATGGAATAACCCTCAAGAAACACGCTTGCTTGTTGAAGCAGTACGCATGAATCTGGATCTTGAAGAAGCAAAACCTGTTATGGAGGAAAAAGCTTCGTATCAAATTGCTGAAATTTTTAAGTAATTTATCTAGCCATATTTAAAGAAAATAAAACATATTTCCTTTTTATGAAAAATCTATCATCTTTCCTATGAGATGCTTGAATTGCCCGCTCCCAACGTCTCATTTTTTTGTTCTTAAACCATATTCTTTCAATACTACTTCCATGATACTCAAACTTTTTTATAATCAAAAAAAGTAATTTCTGTGACGGAAACTGTGACGCCATTGTATTAAAATATCTAAATTTCATTCATTTTTGTCAGGCAAAGGGTTAAAATAAGCAGTATTTTTTAAAGTAATCCCTTGATATATGAATTTAGATAAATTCTTTATGCCTAAAATTGCCATTCTCTTCACACCTCTTAAATAAAAGACATTATTTTGTCCTAAATGTCACATATACTAACTTCATAAAAACAAGAAAAGGATGGTTGTGAAGTTAGCACTAGGAATAGGCTCTTTTGGGCAATATATACTCAATTCAACAAAATACCTCAATACCATTACAGAATTTGATACTTTCGTTATCACAAATAAATTTACACCTAATAAATACACGATACCAACATGGATAACAGATAACCATGGAAAAGTGTTACAAGCGTTTGATACTTGGTTTCAAACATTGGATTTTGAACTTCTGGCAAGTATCTACGCACACTGTGTTGTTTTTATAGATATTAGCGAGAGTTATAGTACATCTGTATTCCAAAAAATTTTAGAAAATTGCTCATGGGATGTACGAAAGAAATTCTTTGTTATTGCGGTAGAACCATTAAATTTTGAAGAAAAAAGCAAACAACTATGTGCCAATGAAATGAAGCATGTATTTGAAACATTAGATGTGAAATATCAAATATTTTGCAATAAAAACCTTATTGACGATCAAACACTGTGTGACATTAATACCCGTATAAATCTCTTTCACAAAACTCTTTGTGATGCAATTCCTCATGAGATGTAACAGAAATGCACAAATAGACATATATTTTTAAAGATTTACACGTATTTTAGGCTTTTTAGAGAATTATAAATGACTAGATTAACACTTCGTCTGATTATAGACAAAAAACTGTCTTCTTGAACAATTAAAATAATACTTAATCATCAAGAATACGTGTTTAGAGAGATATAATGATGCAGTAAATATAATGATTCAAAGGAAACACTATGCCCCAAATTCTTTATACCATTGAAGAGTACATCACAGAGCAGCGTAAAAAAGACTCCATTTGGATGGTATTTAATACTCGTTATAATGAGCTTCATGCCTTGCATCATGTAATTAACGAAGAAGATACTTTTGGATACTACGATAAGCACTTTACAGATGAAGCAGCAAGAGCATCCTTTTTAACTTTCATGAAAGAAAATTTTCCTGAGATTTCATTGGTTGAAGTTTTTGATTTAGTAGGTATTGAATGGTTACAATGGCCTTATCTTGGTAGCATTGCTATTGATGCAGATGTTGGTAGTACCGTGTACAATGCTCTTTGCGAAAAATATGGTAATGCCTATGATGATCCAAAAGATACTAATCAAGCTTTATGGGTTATGGAATACAAGGATGCAAAAAAGTGGCATGAAAAACGCTCAAAAGCAATCGATGAAGAGTTTGGAGATGATGAATAATGCATTTATCCAAATCCCTATACACCAGAGGATTACAATGTGTCAAATCGCTTTGGCTCAAAAAGTATAAAAAAGAAGTATTAGCGCTCCCAGATGCTTCTACTGAAGCTATCTTTGAGACAGGTAATTTAGTGGGTGATTTAGCCTGTCAGCTCTTCCCCGATGGAGTAGAAGTTCCATATGAGGGAACAACATTTGAAAATAAAATTATTCTCACACAAGATTTAATTAATCAAGGGCAAAAAGTTATCTATGAAGCAACCTTTCAATATGAAAGGATCTTAGTGATGGTAGATATTCTAACCATTGAGGATGATGTTGTAACCATCAACGAAGTTAAAAGTTCTACTGAAGTTAAAGAAGTCTATTTACATGATGCTTCCATTCAATACTATGTCTTAAATGGCTTAGGATATGATGTCCGTAAAGTCAATATCATTCATATTAACAACACCTATGTTAGAGGCGATGAGCTTGAAGTACATAAACTTTTTACTATTGCAGATGTTACGGCTGATGTATTGGAAAAACAATGCAATATCCCAAGTTATTTACAAGAATTTCAAAGATGTTTGAATGATAAAGAAAACGAACCTGACATAGATATCGGAAAGCATTGCAGTGCCCCTTATGAGTGTGATGCATGGGATTATTGTTGGAACCAACAAAAGTGCATTCCAGAGTACAGTATCTTCAATATCTCTCGTCTAAGAAGTGAAATAAAGTTTGAGCTTTATAAAAAAGGTATTTTACACTTTCATCAAATTAAAGATGTTTCCTCTTTTTCACTTTCACAGCAAATTCAAATTGCCTCAGAATTAGAACAAAGGGAGATTATTGACAAAGCGGCAATAAAATCCTTTGTAGATACATTATAATGCCACTAAAAAACTGGACAAAAATTTGAGAGGATATCTTCCTAAATGGTAAAATATATGAATCATTTTGGAGATAGAGATATGAGCAGAAAGA
>SAAR01000372.1 GCA_009916335.1 Erysipelotrichia bacterium
ATGACGATTGCGATTGGTAGAGCACTCTTGCGTGCAGATCACAATTGGGATAATCTTTCAGTTTATGCAATTGAAGAGATGAAAAAGATTGGTAGAAAATATCCTTACGGAGGATATGGATCATTATTTAGTAAATGGCTTAAATCAGAGAGCAATGAACCATATAACAGTTATGGGAATGGGGCACCCATGAGAGTTTCAGCATGTGGTTTTGTAGGTAAAGATTTAGATGAAGTGAAACTTCTCGCAAGAAAAGTTACTGAAGTGACGCATAACCATCCTGAAGGATTAAAAGCAGCAGAAGCTACTGCAGTTGCGATCTTTCTAGCAAGAAATGGCTATACCAAGAAAGAAATGTTTGAAGTTTTAAGAAACTATTATCCCATGCGATTTAGATTAGACCATATTAGAGCCAAACATCAATTTACAGAAGATTCTAAATTGACGATGCCACCAGCTTTAGTCAGTTTTTTTGAATCTACAAGTTTTGAAGATGCCATTAGAAATGCAATCTCCCTTGGGGGAGATGCTGATACTTTAGCTGCGATCACAGGATCGATTGCATCAGCTTATTATGGCGTTCCAAATCGATATGCACTTAAAATAGGTGCATTTATGACTGATGATTTATATCAAAGTGTGATCAATTTTCAAATGAAGTATCCAACAAAACTAACTGCAAAACCATACACAGAGGATCCTTTTTATACCGATACTTAAGAGTGGAAAACGGGGAATTTTTGACTAAAACGGCTTTTAAATTTAATAAAATGTTAGTCAACCATTTATAAGATAATTTTGGCAAAAAAACACTTTACATAGCCATTTTCTCTTGACATTTTTATTTATCTCACGTACGTGTATGCACGAGCGCGCATGGCTAAAAAATAGTGTCAAAATATATTACATTATAAATGGGGCATGGTATAATAAAACCATAATGATGCTAAAACTAAATCTGAAAAAAGAGGTGATTAAATTGAAGTTCATTGATGTGCTTAAAGATGATTATCTGAAGTTTCCTAAGTTTCGATCAAACTTTTTTAAAAGCGATTTAGAAGAAAACCTGTGTAACATCTTAGAATATATCATCTATGAATATGATTTGAAAGTCACTCATGTAGCACACCTTTTAGGAGTCAAAAGACAGACAATATATAACTACTTTAAACTAAACACTCATGAACTACCCACTCATGTCATCGAGAAAATAAATCAGATTTATGGATATTATGATTTTAAAGAAGTATTAAATATAGAGCTGATTTTAAAATTTAGTGGAATCTTCAAGTATGAAATTCAAGATCAGCTAGATCAAGGAAAACCATTTTCTAAGATCAAACATAAATACAGCTACTTATTTGAACATCATAAAAGAATTCAAAAAAGTTACATTCGATTGAAAAAAGAATTTGATTTTCGAACAAAATGGAAAAAAGCCTATGCTGGATTAAAATTGCAAGATAACATTAACATGCATACTTACGTTGAATTCAAAGAATTTGCCAATAAAAACTCAGTGCCATATGTTGAGAAGATCATCACCTTATTGAACAAAGCAAATTTTGATGACAAAGAAATCATGGAATTTCTTGAAAAATACACTAAAAAAAAGGAGAAAGAAAAATTAACCAAGGAATAGACGTTGTAAGAGACATTAATGAAAGACTCAAGGTATTACTTAGAGTCAGCGAGGATAAGACAAAATATCGCATCATCATTGACTATGATCACCATCTGTTCGAATTTAAAGCATCATCTGATTTATCCTATGGATTTGAATTATTCGATGTGATTGCTAATCTATTTGATCTCTTTGAATACGAGAATAAAACAGATCACATGCACAACTTCATTCAAACCTTTATGAATGAAATTGATTTTGAAGATAATGAATTCTTTGATGAAGAAACCATGCTTTTAAATTAAAAGGGGGAACTATGGCACAAAACACACTAGAGTATTTCACACTCATCTTAATGATGGACATGATGAAAAAAGGCGTTAGATGCTACATTACTTCAATGCTCACCATTCTAAAAGGGAAACAAGGACCAGTTGCAGATCAATTTAAGGATTCACATGCTTACAAAAAATTTGTGACATTGACAAGAGATGAATTAGTTCATACACTTGAGAGTTTACATGTTGAAGGTATCGTCTCACGGATGTATACTCCAAGTAAAAAGATCTACTATATTAAATTGATGACCGTATACGCAGAATTAAGAGTTTGGTTCAATCGGATTTTCGGTATACCAGATGAAAACTCTGAAGGACTTGATGAAAACTTAATTAAAGGATATATACCTCAAAGATCACCTGTGAATTCTGACACATTCTCTGAAAAGGGAACCATTGAAATTGAATTATTCCATGGATTAACTAAAACTATCCAATACGAATCTTCCTTAGAAAAAATGTTTATTGATGATATGAATCACTATGAGTACATTAAAGATATTATCGAGCAACCTATGATGATTTCTCGTGGTAAAAATAAAGATAAGTCTTATACTCCAGACTTTTTAATTCAAACGTATCACGATCATCAAATCTTAATTGAAATAAAACCACTAAATGAAATGACAACTTACTCAGTACTCAAAAATTATGACTTACTGAAAAATTATGCTTATGAACACAACATGGCTCATGGACTTATAACATTTCATAAAAAACAGTGGATTACATTGAGTGAAATTGAAAATAGAAAGACGAATATCGAGCTTGAGACATATGTTCTATCAAGAATAGATAAATATAATGAATTTAAAAATACAGATTATGAAGAAGCAAAAAAAAGTATCAAATGTAAAGATTTAGATATTCATCACATTATCTTAAAAAACAAATTAAAGAAAAAAGGTAAATGGGATAACTTCTATATCACGCGATAAAAATTCATGAAAGGCAGGTTTTCCTTGTGAAACATGAACTTGATTTGAACACGTTAAATCCAGTCATTATGGATGAAGATTTAATCAACTATAAAAATATACGTAAACTTAACATAGCAAAAAAAACTCAGAAACTACCGATTGGCGCATTCTCATCAAACCATGATTTAAAGAAAGTCTATTTTGAACCACAAACAAAACTCAGTG
>SAAR01000373.1 GCA_009916335.1 Erysipelotrichia bacterium
AAAAATTAAATCTGGGTTTAGTAAATATCTGCTTAACAATTCGTTTAACAAATTCAGTCTTGGATATAATGTTATTTCAGGATCGATTCATCCTACAAAATTCACTAATGAAGAAGGAAGTCCTCTAAACGAGGTTTTGTCGAGTGATCTTGGTGTATTACATGATAATACAAAATCACCATTGGATTCATATCTTTTTGAAGAGGTCTTTTATGACTCAGAGCTGGAAAGACTTAACATAACAGATAAAGAGATCCTGTCTGTAGCTGTTTTTACGAAGATACCGAAGAACTCTATTAAAATTCCGGTGGCAGGAGGATACACGTATTCCCCTGACTTTGCTTATGTTGTTAAAACTACAAGTGGTGATTACTTAAACTTTATCATTGAAACAAAAAATGTTGATGGTAAAGATAGCTTACGCCTTGAAGAACAACGGAAAATTGAACATGCTCAGGCATTGTTTAATCAAATAAGCAAAACATTCAAAGTTGAATTCATGACTCAATTTGCTAATGATGAGATTTATGATTTAATAAAGAAAACACAAGCTTAGTTCTTAGTGGTGAAGGAGGTCAACGCCTCCTTCATCAAAATTAATACATCATGAAGAAACACAGATGAAATACAAAAGCTTAAATGATTTTCTGGATGATAAAAAACGTAAGGAACAGCACAGGAAACGTCTTGCTGATAAGTTGTTTCATACGGTTCGTTCAGGTAGTGATACAGAGATTCAATCTGTTATAAAAGAATGTTCAGAAAGTGGCTTAGATTTTAAAGACGTAAAACATGATTATCTGTTAGAGTATTTTGATTCCTTCCATAACCGCTTTACCCCTCCTTCTATTCCCATCATTAAATTACTTATTAGCTATCAAAATAACATATCTCATAAAGCTAAATTAGCCTTTTGCCGTAATGTATATTATCGGGGAATTTTAAAGGAAGAAGATTTATATGAGATTTCTGAATTAATTATAAAATAAAGTCTCAATATAGATTGACTTATATTTAAAATCCCTTATATATAATAATATACACAATTAAATATATGAGGGTTTAAAATATGAATTCTATAAAAGAGATTAAAACAATAGCTTTAGCTCATGGAATATTAAATGACATTAGAAAAGGCAGGAATCACAATGAAGTTTTCGCAAGTTCAGAAAGAATAGATGTTGATTATTTAACTAAATATTTAAGCGGCAAGCTTGGTAAGAAAATAACAACATTCAAGAAACTTGATGGCATACTTTCATATAGCAAAAGAAAAAATGAAATAGTAGCGGGTTCAGTCTTCTTTTACGCTCCTGAAAATGATCAGGACAGTGAGAAAGAAGCTCAGTTCTTAAAGATGTTAACGTTCAAGTTAGCTCAAAGTAATTCATTCTTCATACATTTTAAAGACCAAAATAAAGGAGGGTTATAATGATATTGGATTCAATTAGTTTTAATGAACACGATTACCACTTGGTTTCTAATACAACAGCGACATACGAAATAAAACTAAAAATAGTCAAAGTTTTACGTGGGCGTAAGTTTGAAAGATTCAGGGTAGATAGTCCGTTTGTCGAAATACTCAAAGTGGCATATGCCCCGGCAGGTAAGAAAAGAGCAAATGAAACAACGAGTATTATTGAGCAAATGAAAGAGGACTTAACCAACATAGTTCTTGAAGAAGCGGTGAAAACACAGGATACGGCAATGAGTTTTATAAAAGGTGATTCAGATGGAGATGATAAATGATTTATTGGTGTTAGTAAAAACAAGTGCGTTTGTGATGGGGTTGTATTTTTCATGTGTTTATACAGAAAGAACACGAAGAGACATTATAAGGGCGTGGTTTAAAAGGAATATAATAGTTGTTGAAAAGCTTATGACTGTAAGCGGTAGTATAGAAGAAAGCACTTTCAAAAAGGATTGGTTTAATCCAAAAGATTACTTAAAGTTTACGATGGCAACAATAACCATACTCTTTTTTATAAGTCTAACAGCAAAGGCAGTAGGTATTGATGAAGGCATAATTATCATGATGATGATTCACTTATGGATTTTATCAATGTTAATTATCAGAAGATACAGAAAACAAAAAAGAATCAACGCAAGAACCAAAAGCAGTAGAGAAGCTTTTAATGGAATGAGCGTATTTTTAAACTAAAAAGAAGGATTACATTATGAATATATTATCAATAGCATCAGGCGTTATAGTGTTTTGTTTGTTTATAGCGTTTTTTATATATACAGGCATTAAAATAAAAAACAGTAAGAAGTTAATAAAGATATATAAAAATATAGGATGGGTAGGGGTTGCTTTATTAGCCTCTTTATTTATATCAGTTCATTTATCAAGAGAGGTTCACATTGTTCTATCTCTTGTCTTTGTTCACTATTTAAAACTTACCTATTCAATGACTTTTATTTTGGGTGTTTTCTTCTTAGTAAAGAAAACTTATTCAAAAATAAAAGTTTTTTTCAAGCCAAAGTTTGCGGCATAAGGAGGTTTCAATGAAAGGACATAAAAAAGGATTTAGCCTGATTGAGTTGTTATTAGTGCTGGTAGTTGCTACTGGCATCGCCGGAGCAACATTTTACGGGTATAGCAAGCTGCAGGAAGGGTTCAGAACAAGCAACGCCATACGTGATCTGGCAACTATCAGTAAAGCTATGAACGCTATAACAGCTTCTAAGCCAACTATAGCCGAAGCTAACAGTATGCTCATCAGTTCAAAGAGTCTTCCTTCTACGATGGTAGACACCAGAACTAACACGCTTGTGAATGCCTATGGCGGTAAGCTCACTATAACGACTCATAACGGCTTGGACGACTCTTATGATGTGTCTTACTACAATGTGCCAGCAAGCGCCTGTTCTACGCTTGTGAGCAGCGGTAGGGTGGTTTACAGGAACATAAGCAACACCTCATCAGGATCTAAGATTGCGGCTACGTCCAGCATGGCAGACATAACCGCTTTCTGTTCCAGCTTTAACACCAGTTCAGTGCTTGTTTTCACTAACGCAGACTAACCAAAAGCCCCGGTCGGGGCTTGTTTTCACTAACGCAGACTAACCAAAAGCCCCGGTCGGGGCTTGTTTTCACT
>SAAR01000374.1 GCA_009916335.1 Erysipelotrichia bacterium
GATTCTACTAATTTCCAATAATTTTTTTTATTTTCATAAGTATCTCCATAAATATCATCATGGAAAAGCATTAAAGAATCACTTGGAGCTAATAACCAACATTCTCCACCGCCATAAACATAAATTTCTTTTCTTTTAGTCATTCATTTCTCCTTTAGTATATAATAACAAAAAAGACTTGAAAAGTCAAGCCTTAAACCTATTAAGTTCATAAATATGTAGCCATAAACAAAGACACCATAATAAAGCAACAAATAAATCAATGATTTCACCAGTAAAACCTGAATATCCAAATAAAGATATTAGAATTACATCAAAAATAATCTGTAATATAGTTATAATTTTCATCTATTCTCCTTTTCTTATATAAGAGTATCAAATTATTTTATATTTGTCAAGCCTTAATTCCATTTCTTTCTTTTATGAATTTATTTATACTATCTTGATTTAATCGTTTAGATATTTTTCTTAGTTCATCATTAGTTTTAGCCATTTCGCTTTTATAAACAATTTTTTTAGTTTTATTCTTTTTGTTTTTCTTTCTTTCATCTCTAGCTTTCTGTTTGCATTCACAGCACTTTAAATAACTTAAACCACTTGCTTTTCTCATTTGCTGACACTTAGCACATTTATGTTTCATTTTTTGTTTCTCCTTTATTATATTTATATCTTATCACTTCTTTTTGTATTTGTCAAACATTAAGTTTTTCCCCCGTCAAGTAATTACTAGAGATTCTTGCTTGAAAGTTAATTTGTTATTTGTCGTAAGCTCTAATTTAGTGTAATTACTCCGCTCATTTAATTTTACGTGCTGTGAATTGGCATAAACTAATCAGCACAACCTGTCAGCAAACGCTGCAATTTCAGTAAGTAAGTTAAACAACGGCTTTCAAATAGTATGAAACTAAGACACCTTAAACTTAAATACTTATCTCTTATAGAGTTACATGGGGTTTATGTAATCAGGTATTCTCGACTTCATAGCTTACTCAGCTCGTTTTGATGTTTATCACATCGCTATACTTTCGTACCTCAACCGCCTATGGGTTATATATTCAATTACATAGATAATAATAACATAGACATTTTCACTTGTCAAATATTATATACTTATATTTTAACATATTGTATTTTACACTTTGAGTTATCATGTGTTATGTAAATTATTCTAATCCCTCTAGTTCTCCTAGTTTTTTATCAAGTTCATATTGAATTACTGCCATTTGTTTGATTGCTGATTCTAATATTTCTACTTTTTTGCTCAAAAATTCTTTATCTTCCATTTATTCTCCTTTTATATACTTCTATTATATCATACCATTTTTTAACATTCACAAGGTTCACAAAGTTTTTTAGTCTTGTTTCATTGATAACCACGCGGTTTATAAGTATTTTGTTTTTTATTTTAGTTAAATGAAGAAACATGTTCCTAAATTAAGAATCGCTATATAATTGGTTTTGTTATTGTTTTCTTAAAATATTTAGTTAAAACTTTCACAATATCCAGTACAAGATAAAATGTTAATCAAACACGCCAGAATTCCTTTAGAAATCTTACAAACAGTAGCTTATTGTGCTTACTGATACCATACTTTACAAACAGGACAACTAATGCACTTACTTTCTGCCACTTTTAGTTAAATTTCGGTCAAGCGTGAAACAAAAAGCCACTAAGGTGGCAATTATTTTTTTATATCATTTATTTATTTTCCCCTAAATCAAAATGTATCGGTGGTTGGCTATTCCATAGTTCTAATGTTTCTTTGTCTACTTCTGGCTGATTCATGTATTCTCTGTTCATTCTAACTCTTGTATTATCTACTTTAATTTTAATACGCTTCTTATACTCTTGCTGTCGTAAGTACATTAGATATTTATCTCTAGCCATTGTTACCTCCTATAAAGATTATAACATAAAACTTCTATAAAATCAAGTATAACTTTACATAACAGAGGATAAACCAAACTGAAAAAGTGCATTTGTTATAATAGATACAGAAGTTAAGAGAGGAAAGCAAATGACAGAAGAACAGCTATTATTTAAGCAAGAAACATTGTCAAAAGTTGACTTTAACGAGTTCTTACTTAATGCTGTTGAATGTGGTTTGATTAATCTTGATACAGCTTTAATTTTTAAGGGAGAATAAAGAAATGAATAAAGAACATATTTTAGCACAAAAAGAAGTATTAACTCCGATTGAATACGAACACTATGTTAAGCACTTGTTTGATATTGGAGAAATTACTAAAGAATTTTATATTGAATTGAGTTCTGATTTATGAGCAAAGCCTTAGCGATTGACTTTAGCACTTCTAATACTGGTTATGCGTTTCGTAACCCTTTGACAAATGAGTATGTAGTCGGTTCAATTGCAGGTGGGAAAAGCAAAGACCCTTTGGAACGTGCAAAACTAATTGCTGACGGTATAACAGAAGTCATTGAGCATTACAATTTATTTGACTACTTTATTTATATTGAAGAACCTATTATCACGTTCAAGTCTAAAGGAAACATCTCATTGATTAGAGCGAACGGTTCATTCTTAGGTGTCATGCGTAATCGCCATAACATTGGATATGTTGATATACCTAATTCAAAATGGTGCGGTTATCATCTAATTAAAGGTAAGAGTGCATTGCGAAAAGTACAAAGCATTGAGATACTGAAAAGCTATAATATAGTGCCTGATAATGATATCAATGATGACCAAGCTGACGCCTTTTGTATCTTACTCTATGTAGAAAGTCAGGAGAATAAATGATTGTAATTAATATTGCCTTGGTTATTCTTGGCATTTTATATGGTGTAGGTTCAGTTACCAACTTTAAGGAGTGGTATTATCGCCATGATTATCTAGCTATTATACTAAGTGTATTTACATCTATCTTATTGATAGTAGCCGGAGTATTAAATATTTTATATTGATGAAAGATTTACAATGGAGTCTTTACAACAAACAAGGACTTAATAGCACTAGAGGTTACGTCAATTGTAAATAATAATAGGTTGTTAGTGTATACCGCAAAGAAAACTATCCGTTACTCTTGACGATATAAGAAGCTTAAAAAGCATGTTTGGTCTTTGCATATTTTCCTAAAG
>SAAR01000375.1 GCA_009916335.1 Erysipelotrichia bacterium
CCCCTATCTTTAGGTAACAGGAAATTATATGTTTTTCCTCGATTAATTTAAAAATAACTTACGGAACTGAGCTTTTTCAAAAGAGGTGAGTGGGGGGGCGGACATAAAGAGGTAGACTTTATCGACACTCTCGTATGTATAATCAATTCTTTTGCAACAGCTTTTAAAATTATGCATAAAAAAGAGGAACTCAGAAAATATCTGTTTCCTCTTTTTTAACTATAAAATAATAATTTCATCCCCTGTATGATTGGAAATATAATCTTCACCATACTTTTCTTTTAATATATTCGTAGCCAATTCACCAGTACAATGGGATAAATAGAATTTTTTTATGTTTAAGTTATCTAATTCAACTATAGTCTGCTCTATCCTTTTCTCGTCTGCATCAACAAGATGAGAACCACCAATTACAGCGTATATAGGTTTATCTAATGCTTTTTTTATTGTAGTTAGTATATTAACAATACCAGGATGAGAACATCCAACAATAACAACTAACCCTTTAGAAGTATCAATTGCTAATGAAACTTCATCCGTAAAATAATCTTGAATAAAATTATCATTATCTTTCAATAAAAATTTAACATTCATAGCTTCAAACTTACACTTCTGTTCAAATCCACGAAATAACCATACACCACTTTCAATCTCTTTTGGTTCATCCACTTCTAAAATAGGCATATTGTTTTCTGAGAAAAGTTCTTTTGTAAAACTATTTCCTATGAAAACTAATTCCTCACCTGCTGTTTTATATTTCTCACAAAAAAAACCTTTTCCAACTAAAACCGAATTAATCTGGCAATCAAATTCTTTAACAAGTCGTTTTACACCACCAGTATGGTCATAATGTCCATGACTAAGAATAAGATAGTCTATATCTTTTAAATTGACATTTAATTTTTTAGCATTATCTATAGCTGCTTCTGTTTGACCTGTATCAAACAAAATTCTTTTTCCTTGTACTTCAATTAAGAGAGAAAGACCATGTTCGCAATCCAACTCTTTATGACATCCTATGCCATTTTCTATTAACGTTGTAATTTTCATACTGGTTCCCCCAAAGATATATTTTGTTTGTAATATTGTAAAAACGATATTACAAATATATTTTTAATGATTATGTTCTTTACATACAGCTCCAGTAGATTTTAAAGCACCAATAACATATTTTTGTGCTGCTTCAAAGGCATCTCCACTAGCACCAGTAACTACTTTAACTCCTCTTTCTTCAAAAATTTCGATGGCTCCACCGCCCATACCGCCACCTATAATTACATTAACACCTAAATCAGCTAAAAAATTTGGTAAAAATCCAGGTCTATGTCCTGGGTTTTGAACTGTTTCTGCATTTATAATAGCGTTATCCTCTACTTCATACACAAAAAAACTTTCACAATGACCAAAATGCTCTGCTACATTTTTTCCTAATCCAGCTACTGCAATTTTCATATTTAAATTCTCCTTTTAAATTCATTTTAATCTTTTTATTTTATTAACGACATTGTTTTTTCATACACATTTTTAACCGCAACACCTGAAGGGCAATCTACATCCACAATGCTTAACCCACTGTTAATAGCCTTTCCCGCTTCATTATCAAAAGGTATTTTACCCACAAAAGGTATTTGGTTACCAGAACAATATTTTTCGATTTTTTCTGTGTTTTCTAAACTAATATCATATTTATTTACACAAACTGCTATAGATGTTTGGAACTGTAAAGTAGTTTGTATAATTCTCTCCATATCGCTAATTCCAGATATAGATGGTTCAGCTACTATCAAAACAAAATCCACTCCACTTATGGAGGCAATAACAGGACATCCAATACCTGGTGAGCCATCAATTATTGCTAATTCCGCTTTAACCTCAGAATTCAACATTTGTTTTTTTACTTCTGAAACAAGTTTTCCAGATGTTCCGCTTCCCATGTTTAATTTTGCTGTAGAAAATACTGATGTTTTTTCATCATCTTGGTATAATTTCAACTTGCCAGCTGCCGCATCGTGCATTGTAATTGCTTTTACAGGACACATCAATTCACATACAGCACAACCTTCACAAGCAAACTCATCTATAATGAAACTATCTTCTTTTCTAACTACAGCATCAAACCTGCATACTTCAGCACATTTGCCACAGCGAACACACTTGTCAGGATTAATAGAAGCTTTGGGTAAGCCTATAAAGTCTGATACTTTAGGTGAACCCATTTCATTTATTACTAAATGTAAATTTGGTGCATCTACATCACAGTCAGCAAAAGCCTTTGCGTTACTCAATTTAATGAATGCACTAGATACAGTTGTTTTTCCTGTACCACCTTTTCCGCTCAAAATAAGAAGTTGCTTCATTTTGCCACCTCTTTTCTGATTGTCTGATAAATTTCAGTAAATTTATTTCGTACATCTAAATCTTTATCTACAGCAATATTACCTTTTGCCATAAGCTTGCCTAAATTATGATTAAATGGAATTTTTCCAATTATAGGTATATTGTTTTTTTCGCAAAATTCCTCAGAAGGGTTATATCCTTCACTACATTTATTTAATACTACACCCGTAGGTTTATCCCATAACTTAACTAGCTCATAAACCATAGCAAGGTTGTGCATACCAAAAATTGTTGGTTCTGCAACCAATATACAATAATCTGCATCTTGAATACTTTCCATTACAACACAAGCACTACCTGGAGGGCAATCAATGAATACATCTTCTGTTTTATGTTTAACTTTATTTAATAATGCCTTAATAATAGGAACTCCTGAAGCTTCACCCAATTTTAAACTTCCAGAGTATACTGAAACATTTGGAGTCGTACCTTCTATAACAGTTCCTACTTTTTTTGGTACTTCCTGAATAGCTTTTGTAGGACAAATCAATCTACATCCATCACAAGAATGACAAATTTCACTAAATAACATTGGTTTATCTTTAATAAATGCTAAAGCTCCAAAGTTGCAAAAATCAACACATTTTCTACAACCATTGCAAAGTTTTTCATCAAATTCTGGTATAAAAACTTCAACTTCTTCTTCCTTTTTTATCTCGGGTTTTAGGAAAAGGTGTCCATTTGGCTCCTCAACATCACAATC
>SAAR01000041.1 GCA_009916335.1 Erysipelotrichia bacterium
CATAATAACCATCTAAAAGCTGTGCTTCACCAATATATTTTACACTTTTTCCTTGTGCTTTTAAATAATGAATATCATCAATTGATATTTTTGCCATGGAGAAACAAGGGAATTGTTTCATATCAATATAAGTGTCAAAAGCTAAAGCAGAGGAAATGACTACTTTATTTTGTACATCATAGCCATCAATATCTGCACTTGGATTTGCTTCTGCATAACCTAAGTCTTGTGCTAATTTTAATGCATCGTTGAAATCTTTATCATACATATACATATGATCTAAAATAAAATTGCTTGTACCATTGAAAATACCGTAGAAGAAATCAATGTTGTCAACACGTCTTGCTTTTTGTAGACTTGCAAGCCAAGGGATTCCACCGCCAACACTTGCTTCAAATAAAAAGTGTACCCCTTGTTTTTTTGCTTCTGTTATAAATTCTTGTAAATAAGCAGCAACCACTGCTTTGTTTGCACTTACAACATGTTTTTTGTTTTGTAGTGCTGCCATGATAAATTCATAGGCAGGGTGTAAACCACCTAATGTTTCTACTACTAAATCAATGCTTGGATCTTTTACAATATCATTTATATCACTAGTAATAATATCTAATTTATCTTTGTTCTGTGGAAGATCAAGAACACGTGTTACATGTACATCATTTAAAAATGAAGAATGGTAATTTTTTATAATCTCATAAACTCCACTGCCAATCGTTCCAAATCCTAAAATCGCTACATTCATTTTAACCCTCCTTGTGTCTTTCTGTAAAAAACACTTGTATTTCGATTGGAAACATTGTATCATAGGTAAAGTAAGAAAGCAAGGAGATATTTTATGAATAAATTTTACGAAAGCACACGAGATAAAAACATTAAAATGAAAGCTAGTGAAGCGATTTTACAAGGGTTAAGCAATGAGGGAGGACTCTTTGTATATCGTGATTTAAAAGCATGTAAATTAGATGTTGCTAAACTAGTTGGGAAAGATTATTATCAAATTGCCATAGAAGTATTAAAACTATTTTTACATGATTTTAGTGAAGAAGAAGTAGAACATTGTGTTTATCATGCGTACCAAAATAAATTCTCTAAAGCAGAGGTAACACCATTAGTATCATTAAGTGATGGGTATGTTTTAGAATTGTTTAATGGACCAACCAGTGCCTTTAAAGATGTTGGGTTATCTATGTTGCCACAATTAACAAAAACAGCGTTAGCTAAATCAGCGATAAAAGAGGATATTTTAATTTTAACAGCGACAAGTGGCGATACTGGAAAAGCAGCGTTAGAAGGGTTTAAAGATGTACCGCGTACTAAAATTATGGTTTTCTATCCAAATCATGGGGTTAGTACAGTCCAAGAAGCACAGATGAAAACACAAGAAGGAAAGAATGTAAAAGTATGTGCGATTGAAGGAAACTTTGATGATGCACAAACAGGAATTAAAAATCTTTTTGTTGATGAAGATTTTAAGAAAGAGTTAGCGAATAAAGGAATTAAACTATCCAGTGCCAACTCTATTAATATTGGTCGATTAATACCACAGATGGTGTACTATGTGTATGCTTATACAAAACTTGTCGCAGATCAAAAAATTCAGTTAGGGGAAGAAGTGAATTTTGTTGTACCAACAGGGAACTTTGGAAATATTTTAGCTGGTTATTATGCAAAACAAGTCGGTTTACCAATTCATCAATTAGTGTGTGCCTCTAATGAAAATAATGTTTTATATGACTTTTTAACAACGGGTACATATAATCGTAAACGTCATTTTTTAAAGACGATTTCTCCTAGTATGGATATTTTAATTTCTAGTAATTTAGAACGCTTATTATACTATGTGAGTGATGGAGATAATGCGTATGTAAAAAGTTTAATGGAAGATTTGAATCAAAAAGGGGAATATCGTGTGAATGAAAATATACAAGCAAAAATAAAAGAAAGTTTTGCTTGTGGTTATGCAACCAATGAAGAAACACAAGCAACGATTAAAAAAGTGTATGAACAAGATCACTATTTATTAGATCCTCATAGTGCTGTTGCTTATAAAGTATTGTTAGAGCATGAGGATAAAGAGCATGTAAGTGTTGTTTTATCAACAGCTTCTCCTTATAAGTTTACAAGAAGTGTGTATGAAGCTTTATATCATACAAGTGAAGAAGATGAATTTCAGTTAATGAAACAATTACATGAAAAAACAAAAGTAGCCATTCCTGCTAATTTAAAAGATCTTGATCAAAAAGCAATCCTACATCAAGATGTCATTGAAAAAACAGTAATGAAACAATATGTGCTAAAGAAAGTAGATGAATTAAAATAATGGTAAGTGTCCAAGTTCCAGCAACAAGTGCTAATGTAGGTTGTGGTTTTGATACTTTAGGGATTGCGTTAAATTTATATACCACTTTCACTTTTGAAGAAATAGCAGAGGGAATAGAGTTTGTTGGTTTTGAAGCTAAATTTTGTAATGAAGATAATCTTGTGTATCGCTCTTTTAAACAAGCGTTAGCACATTTACATAAACAGGTGAGTGGTGTAAAAATTAGCATTGATTGTCATGTGCCTGTTTCGCGAGGATTAGGAAGTAGTTCTACTTGTGTAGTAGGTGGTATTTTTGGGGCTTATGCACTGACGGATACGCCAATTGATCGTCAAGCAATCTTTCAATTAGCAAGTAAGATTGAAGGACACCCTGATAATGTATCTCCTGCGATTTTTGGTGGATTGAGTGCTTCTTGTATGGTTGATGGTAAAGCGTTAAGTGTAAAATACAACATGGATACTCGCTTTCATTTTTTAGCACTGATTCCTAATTTTGAAACACTTACTGAAGAGGCACGTCAAGCATTGCCTGAAAGGATTGATCGACAAGATGCCATCTATACATTATCCAGATTAGGTATGGTTTTAAAAGCATTTGAAAACTATGATTTATGTTTATTAAAACAAGTGATGGACGATAAACTACATGAGCCTTATCGTAAAAAGTTAATTCATGAATATGAGGAAGTTAGAAATATTTGTGAAAGTGTCGATAGTGTTTGCTTTATGATTTCAGGTAGTGGTTCTACTTTATTAAATGTGATTGAAGAAAAAGCCAATGCAAAGTTAATTGCGAAAAAATTAAAAAGTCTTACTCATGATTGGCAAAGTATTCTTTTATCATTAGATTATGAGGGAACGCAGATTCTTTAGGAGGACAATATGCTAGATGACTATTTAATTGTGAATAAGGAAGTTCTTCCTGAGGTGTTTGAAAAAGTGATTTTAGTAAAACAGATGATGGAACAAGGCGATGAATTGCAGGTTAGTGAAGCAGTTAAAAAGGTAGGAATATCACGAAGTACCTATTATAAGTACAAAGATCATGTATTTGCTACATCGCAAAATCTAACGGAACGAAAAGCTGTTATCTCTTTTATGCTTTCTCATGAAAAAGGTTTATTATCAGAAGTGTTAAACAATATTACCTCTTGTATGGGCAATATTATTACAATTAATCAAAATATTCCGATTCACGCAAAAGCAAGTGTTACAATTTCCATAGATGTTAGCGAATTAACGGTAACAATTGATGAATTAATTGCTCGTATCTCTACGGTAAGAGGCATTAATCGGGTGAATTTGATTTCTGTTGAATAGTACATGAAAAGTGATTTCATATTTTGATTTCACTTTTTTATTAATTTGTTTGAATTGTTTGTCTTGACATATTATTATATATTTAACAAGGGGTGAAGAAAATGAAGATATTTAATAAAAAAGGGTTCACATTAACAGAGGTAATTGTTGTGTTAGTGATTGTTGCTGTTTTAATTGCGATTGCTGTTCCTTCTGTTATGAAATATATAGATGATGCCAAAGATGCACAAATCATGGCAAAAGCAAAAGGAGTTGTACAGGAGGCTGAATTATTGGCAGTGGAAACATTGGCAAAACAAGAAGCAACGACGTGGAAACAATTTGATGATATTGTGGATAAAGGAATGCAAGAAAATGGGTATCGTAAAGGGATTTTTGGGGATTCGCCTAGTGAACAAATTTCTGTCAGTGAAGATTGGGAAGTAGTCATGATTACTTACAGTGCTTCAGGTAAAGAATCAAATAAGGATAGTAACATTAATTATGAAAAAAATCCAAGAATAACACAATTTGTTATTCATTTAGCTAGAACGATAAATGGAAACTATGAAAACATTACTTTTGAATACATTCCAAATGAAAGCTTTAAAGTACTTGAATAATAACGATTAAAATCTTACGCTTATGTGTAAGATTCTTTTTTTCTTGTTTCGACAAAATAATAAGTGTATCTTTGCTATTTTAATAAAGGGTGAATGATGGAATCGTACATTGAAGTAACGTATATCAATAATGTTTTAATTGGCATATTTGCATATTATGCTAGTTCGTATTTTTCCATGTCAAAAATGAGTCATCGTTTTTTTTATGTCTTTTTATTATGCGAACAACTTGTTATCGTTCTTCTTTTTAATAAAGCAATGTATCCATTGTTTTATTTATTAGAATATACACTTACTTTATGGTTATTTTATCATCAATATAAAAAGTTACTCATGTATTTATGTATTAAATATTTAGCTTTTTTTACGATGTTTAAATTTTTTAATGGTAGTTTTCATCTGCTCCACTACTTTGTTCCTTCGCATATAAATATTTTAGGTATATGGATTTTGCTTCTTTTTGGCATTGTTGTTTTACATCAAAAATACGCTGCGTATTTAAAAGTGAGTGATTTTATTTATTCACTTACCATTGAGGCAAACAAACCAATACATGTAAAAGGGTTTTTAGATACAGGCAATCAAGTGATGTGGAAAAAACATGCGGTTCTATTTTTAGATCATGCGTATCTATCCTATTTTAAAGAATGTTTAAAAGAACAAGTAGTTGTGCATACCTTAAATAAAACAGAGGTATTGTCTTGTTATTTATGTAAAGTGAAAATTAATAGGTATAAAAAAGGGGAGTATTACATATGTTGTGATAAAAGGGTAGCTCTTGAATGGGGTTGTAAATGTCTTTTGAATATGGAGATATAGGAGTGAAAAGATGATTAAGAAATTATGGAATTTGTTATTTAAAAGAAAACGGGAAAATGTTCTTCATTACATACATGGCAATGATGCTTTGCCAAAGCCACTTGCTCCAAAGGAGGAATTAGCAGCGTTAATTGCTTATGAAAATGGTGATGAAAATGCTCGAGAAACATTGATTGAACACAATCTGCGTTTGGTTGTGTTTATTGCTAAGCGATATGAAAGTAATCCAATCTTTATGGAAGATTTAATTAGTATTGGTTCTATCGGTTTAATTAAAGCAGTGAACACCTATAAACGTGAAAAAGGGATTAAACTGGTTACTTATGCATCAAGGTGTATCGAAAATGAGATCTTGATGTATTTACGCAAGAAAAGTAGACGAAAGGTAGAGATTAGTTTTGATGAACCTTTAAATGTTGATTACGATGGGAATGAATTATTGCTTTCTGATATTATTGGGACAGATGCAGATTTAGTTACAAAGGAATTTGAAAGTAAAGAGAACAAGCGTGAGTTATTAGAAGCACTTAGCAATTTGAAATATCGTGAAAAGTTAATTATGCAGATGCGTTATGGGATTCAACATGAAGAATTGACACAAAAAGATATTGCTTCTATCTTGGGAATTTCACAATCGTATATATCGAGATTGGAGAAAAAGATCATTGCTAAATTAAAGGTACAGTTAAAAGATAAAACACAATAATGATGAATAAGGGGATTGCTGATGCAATCCTTTTTCCATTTTTTGACACTGTTTTTTGTGCATAGGCTATGAATGGAAGGGAACACTTCTACTAGTGAAAGTAGGAGGAAGTCCATGAGTAGATATAAAGTCGATATTACAGGTGTGAATACAGCTGATTTAATCGTGTTAAAGAATGATGAAATGTATGCTTTGTTTACCTCTTTGCAGCAAAACCATGATTTGTCTGCAAAGGAAAAGTTAATTAATGGCAATCTTAAGCTAGTGTTAAGTTTAGTACAACGTTTTAGCAATCGCACTGATAATATGGACGATTTATTTCAAGTTGGTTGTATTGGTTTAATTAAAGCGATTGATCATTTTGATTTATCCCATGAAGTACGCTTTTCAACCTATGCTGTCCCTATGATTATGGGAGAGATGAAACGTTATTTAAGAGATTATCAAAGTATTAAAGTGGCAAGGCATTTAAAAGATGTATCGTATAAAGAATATCAGCTTAAAGAAGAATATATGCATACACATGAAAAAGAACCTGATGTTGCTTATTTGGCAAAAGTATTAGAGGTAAGTGAAAAAGATGTTGTCGATGCTTTAGGCAGTATGAATGCCGTTATTTCAATCTTTGAACCGATTTATAATAGTGATGGTGATGAAATGTTTTTATTGGATCAAATTAAAGATGATAAAGATGAAGCAACAAACATTCATAATTTGCTTACCTTACATAAAAGTATGGAGCATTTAGATAAAAAAGAATTAAATATTATACAGAAACGATATTACGATGATATGACACAAAACGAAATTGCGAATGAATTAGGGATTTCACAAGCACAAGTTTCTAGGTTGGAAAAAAATGCTTTAATGCATTTAAAAAAACAGTTTAATATGTAAAATTTTCTTTCTTTTTGCATATAGTAGAAATAGGTGATGAAATGAAATTATCAAAACTGATGCAAAAGGTTGTTGTGAATACAGTAAATGGAGAAATGCTAGGGTATGTAGTCGATATGGAAATTGATATGAATGCCTATGTGATTAAGTATTTTATTGTCGAAGAAAAGTCAGGTGTGATTGCTCGTTTTATTCCTTGGATATTTAAAGCAAAAACAATGCAGGTAAGCGTAGAACACATTCATTCTATCGGTAGTGATGTAATGTTGATAGAAAGTGATAAAGTAAAATAAAGATTTCATCTTTATAGAAGATCAATGCTAGAAAGTGCATAAGAGCTAGGATACATGCCTAGTTTTTTTGTATATCTATTAAAGTTGTTATATAATGAAATAAGAAAGAAAATGAGGCAAACACATGTACTATGAAATGACATCGTTGAAAGCGATAAAGGCTAAAAAAGATAGGTATATTGCTCTTTATGATATAAAGGAAGATAAGGAAAATCTATACGAAGAATTTGATCAAACAAGTGTAGAAGAGGTATTGAGTAATCGTAATATTACTTATGAAGATCATGTATCTTTTGAAGTCATTTCTTTTTTGAAAGATAAGCAATCATCTTCACCTAATCAGCATGTCTATGTTTTTATTAAAAAGGATAGCTTACACTTTGTGGGGGACAAAAAATATTTGTTGGCTTTTATTGAACATTTAAAAACGATAGGAAATGAACATCGTCGAGGCATCGGTTTTATTTTATACCAGTTTTTGTTGATGGTGATTTTTGATTATCGTGAGCAAGTAGATCGAATCGAAAATGAGATTTCTCTATTAGAAGATGAAATACTAGCAAAAGATTTTGAAGAAAGACAATATTCTAAACGAATTTTATATTATCGTAAAAAGTTATTACTACGCAAACGTAGGTATGAGCAAATACTAGATGTGATTGACTATTTGTTAGACAATAATAATGATGTTTATGAACAAGAGGAATTAGTGAAACTTACGATTTTAAAAGATCGAGTGAATCGTATGATGTCGCAGGTGATTTCGCTTTTGGAATATGTAACAGAGGTCAGGGAAGCCTATCAAAGTGCTGTCGATACAAAACAAAATAAAATTATGTCATTGTTTACAGTAATTACTTCCATCTTTTTACCTTTGTCTTTGATTGCAGGTTGGTATGGAATGAACCTTAAGATGCCTGAATTTCAATTTGTATATGCGTATCCTATTGTTATCATTATTTCCCTGCTTATCGTTGTATTTTGTATTTATTATTTCAAAAAGAAGAAATGGTTTTAGCGTTGAATCACATTTTGCAACGTGTTATAATAGATTTATTAATGGAGGAAGATTTACATGAATATAACTCAGAAAATAAAAGAATTTATTTCACCAATGGACGATGATGAAGTAATTGAATTCGATGATGAAGAAATTGAATCAATTTCAGAATATGAAAAACCTAAGTCAAAGGCAGTATCTAGGTTAACAAATGATACTAAAATGGTATTGTTTGAACCACGTTCTTTTGATGAAGTTGATGAAGTGGCTAGAAGAATTAAAGAAAATCGTGCAGTTGTTGTTAACTTACATAAATTAACGAGAGAATATGCACAAAGAACGATTGATTTTTTAACAGGTGTTACTTTTGCATTAGATGGAACCATTCAAAAAATTGGTACAAATGTTATTTTGTGTGCTCCTAAATCAATGGGTGTGCATGGTGCTATTGAGAGTGATGGAGCGAGTGAAGAATAATAAAAATCTGTTGATGCATTTTAAGGGGTATGAAGAATTTGTTTCACGAATACTAGACCTAGAAGATAAGGCGAAAAGGTATCGTAAAGTAATCTTTACCCCTTTTTTAAGTGTTAAAGAGCAAGCGATTGTTCATCAAGTTGTGCAAGGTTGCTTTCTTTATGAAGATGGTGGTTATGCTAATTGTGAAATGAAAAAAATGGCTTTTAGCGTATATGAAGAAGAAGTATCTTTTCCGATTGTCTGCTTGAGTGATACATACGATGCGAAATATCATCGTATAACACATCGTGATGTACTAGGGGCAATCATGAATTTAGGGATAAAGCGTGATGTCATTGGCGATATTATTGTTGATGAAACACGCATTTATATTTATGTAGAAGATGAAATGCAAAGGTATTTAATGCAGCATTTAACCCAGATTAAGCGTTGTACGATAAACTTAAAACTGTATGAAGGAGAAGTGATTAGACAAGAGCATATCCACTATCAAGAGCGAGTTGTTTCTTCGCTGCGTGCAGATGTAATTGTGGCTTGTATTGCTAATGTATCAAGAGAGAAAGCAAAAAATCTAATCAAAGGTGGTAAGGTAAAAGTTGATCAAGTTGTACTTGAAGATTATGATTACTTATGCAATAATAATAGTACTATTTCAATCAGAGGATATGGTCGATTTGTTTTGTGTGATTTAGCAAAGAAAACAAAGAAAGATCGTCTTTTGGTACAAATAGGGAAGTATCTTTAAAGGGGTGATGAGGTTTGCACTTTGATACGATGAAAAAAGGTTATAATCGTTATCAAGTTGATAGTGCGATCCATAACCTTGAAGAAGAAGTAAGTGTTTTACAAAAAAGATTAGAAGCATCTAATTCACAAATGGAAGCTGATAAAGAAAAGATTATGGAATTAAATCTTAAGCTTGAATTGTTGAATAAAGATGTGGAGATGAAAGAAAAAGCAGCTTCGCAGATGGCACAGATTGCTTTAAAAGAAGCAAGCAGTATTATTCAAACAGCAAATGAAAATGCAGATGCAATCATTAAAGAAGCCTATTACAGTGCAAAGGATATTCTGTTGAATATATCGAAGTTGGGTGTAGAAGCAAAAGGGATTAAAGATACACTAAATGATCAATTACGGTTGCTTAGTGATTCGATTGAACAATTTGATGTTCCACCGATTCCTAGTGCTGAGTTATTAAAGAAATGCGATGAATAAGACATGTTTATGATGAAATGTTGGTAGAGAGTTGATGGTTGGTGAAAATCAATGAACAGGAAATCATGAAAATCACTTAGGAGCAGATTTTTTGAAATGAGTAGAAAAATCCGTTAATCTTACGTTACAAGATAAATGAGGGCATACATGATGATGTATGAACTAAGGTGGTACCGCGTATATTCACGTCCTTAGATGATAAGGGCGTTTTTTTATTGTAAGGAGGAAATGAAATGGAATATAAAGATACGTTATTAATGCCAAAAACAGATTTTGAAATGAGAGGGAAGTTACCTACGAAAGAACCAAAAATTCAAAACAAATGGCAAGAAGAAAAATTGTATGAAAAAATGTTAGAAAAAAGAGAAGGGTGCAACACGTTTGTTTTACATGATGGTCCTCCTTATGCAAATGGAGATATTCATTTAGGACATGGATTAAATAAAACATTAAAAGATGTCATTGTCCGTTCTAAATTTATGGCTGGTTATAAAGTGCCATTTATTCCAGGTTGGGATACACATGGTTTACCTATTGAAACAGCGATTACTAAATTAGGACATGATCGTAAAAAAATGCCTCTTAGTGATTTTAGAAAGCTATGTTATGACTATGCATTACAACAAGTGGAAAGTCAGAAAAAAGGTTTTTTATCTTTAGGTTGTATTGGCGATTATGATCACCCATACATTACATTACAAAAAGAATTTGAAGCAAAACAGATTGAAGTATTTGGAAAAATGGCAATGGACGGTTTAATTTATAAAGGGTTAAAACCAGTTTATTGGTCCCCATCAAGTGAAAGTGCATTAGCAGAAGCAGAAATTGAATATAAAGATATTAAGAGTCCTACTATTTTTGTGAAGTTTAAAGTAAAAGATGGAAAAGGTATTCTAACAAGTGATGATCACTTTGTTATTTGGACAACAACACCTTGGACAATTCCTGCTAACTTAGCGATTTGTTTAAATGAGCGATATGAATATGCATTAGTAAAAACAGAAAAAGGAAACTTAATTGTATTAAAAGAAATGGTGGATACTCTTTGTGATAAGTTTGAACTAAATGAGCGTGAAATCATTAAGACATTTAAAGGGAAAGAATTAGAAATGATTACTTGTCAACACCCTTTATATGATCGTGAATCTTTAATTATTTTAGGCGATCATGTAACAAATGAAGCAGGGACTGGGTGTGTTCATACAGCACCTGGATTTGGAGCTGATGACTTCTTTATTGGACAAAAATATGGCTTACCAGCGTATTGTAACGTTGATGAGCATGGTTGTATGATGGAAGATTGTGGTGAATGGTTAGCAGGGCAATATGTTGATGATGCAAATAAAACGGTAACGATGAAGTTAGATGAATTAGGTTGTTTATTAAAATTAGAATTTATTACACACTCTTATCCACATGACTGGCGTACTAAAAAACCAATTATTTTTAGAGCGACAACACAATGGTTTGCATCAATTGATAAAATTAGACAACAATTGTTAGATCAAATTGCAGCAGTGGATTGGATTCCAAGCTGGGGGCAACAAAGAATGCACAATATGATTGCAGATCGTGGTGATTGGTGTATTTCAAGACAACGTGCATGGGGTGTTCCAATTCCTATTTTCTATACAGAAGATGACACACCAATTATGGATGAAACAGTATTTGCTCATGTTGCTAAATTGTTTGGGGAATATGGAAGTAATGTATGGTTTGAAAGAGAAGCAAAAGACTTATTGCCAGAAGGGTATACACACCCATTAAGTCCAAATGGTGAATTTAGAAAAGAATTAGATACGATGGACGTATGGTTTGATTCAGGAAGTTCTCATACAGGAGCAATGATGGCAAGAGGATTAGGGTATCCAGCAGACTTATATTTTGAAGGTAGTGATCAATATCGTGGTTGGTTTAACTCCTCATTGATTGTTGGTACAGCAGTGCATGGACAATCTCCTTATAAACAAGTGTTATCTCATGGATTCTGTATGGACGAAAAAGGTGTGAAAATGTCTAAATCACAGTGGAATGCAGTAGCACCTAGTAAAGTAACAAGCCAATATGGTGCAGATATTTTACGTTTATGGGCAGCAAGTGTAGACTATCAAGCCGATATGTCAATGGGAGATAATATTTTAAAACAAGTAAGTGAAAACTATCGTAAAGTAAGAAACACATTTAAATTCTTATTAGGAAATATTAATCCAGAGGACTTTAGTAAAAAAGATGTAATGGCTGTGGAAGATTTAACGATCATTGATCAACATGTCTTGATTCAATTGTATGAATTAAGTAAAGAAGTAAAAGCAGCCTATACAAGCTATGACTTCCCAACGATCACTACAAAATTAACAACTTTTATGACCAATGTATTAAGTGCTTATTATACAGACTTTACAAAAGATATTTTATATATTGAAAAGAAAGACAGTGTAAGAAGAAGACAAGTACAAAGTGTTATCTATAAATCAGTAGACACTTTATTAAAGTTATGGGCACCTATTTTAGCTCATACAGCAGAAGAAATTACAGGTTTCTTCAATGAATATGATGGCGAAAGTGTTCATTTACAACGCTTTAATGAAGAAGAAGTGATTGCGAATAGTGAAACGATCAAAGCCGATATGGCAGTGATGTTTGCTTTAAGAAGTGATGTATTCAAAGCGATTGAAGAGGCAAGAAATGCTAAAATTGTAGGAAAATCATTAGAAGCACATGTTCATTTGCATGTTAGTGAAGAAGTAAAAGCAGTGATTGATCGTACGATTAATGAAAAAATTAACCAATGGTTAATTGTATCAAAAGTAAGCTTTACAGATGAAACACTAACAGCGTATGATAGTGTAGAAGTAGATGTTACTAAATGTGAAGGTGTGGTATGTCCACGATGCTGGAATATTACTGATTCAACACATGAAGATGGCTTATGTGAAAGATGTCAAGCAGTGATTAAATAATATAAAAGAAAGACATTGATTCGATTAAGAATGAATGTCTTTTTTTGCTTTTTATAGAAGTGAAAGTAAATGTGTATTTTTTCATTCACTACCTTTATATTCATATACTTACCTCATTTCTTCTATATTACAAGTTTTTTAAGCATTTAAATAGAGAAATTGATAGAACTAAAACCTACACTTTTATGCATAAAGTAATGAATTACTAAATAGAAAATAGTAGAAAAAGCAAATGTGAGAGATAAAGCAAGGGGGTTAAAAAATGGAAAAATTTAAAAAGAAAGTAAACAAAATATTTGGTTGCCTATTAGTAGTAATCATGATGTTGTCGCTACTTCAATTTCCAATCAAAGCAGCAGTTAATGATACATTTATTGCACCGATTAAAAACACAGTAAATGGAACAACAAAGAAGATTGATTGTACTTTTAAGATTATAAAAGAGGTAGAAAATGGAAATTAAGGGGAAGTACAAGTAGGAAAGGGTACTGATTCAGAACAAGCTATTGATAAAAGTACCCAAGGAACTATCGTCATACCAGATAAAGTAACCCAAGGCAATAAAACCTATACTGTTAAAAAGATTGGGGATTATGCGTTTTTTCGATGTATAAATCTTAAAAATACAGGATTAGCTGAAAACAAGTCAGTAACTACCATAGGAGAAGGTGCTTATTCTTATTGTTATGCATTAACAGATACAGGGTTAAGTAGTAATGCTAGTGTGATAACAATTAAAGCAAATGCATTTAGTGAATGTTATTCTTTAATGAATACAGGGTTAAGTGGGAATAATACGATAAAAACAATTGGGGAGAGTTGTTTTGAGGGGTGTCATGCATTAACAGATACAGGCTTAAATACAAATACAGGAATTAGTGAAATTCCAAACAAAGCGTTTTATAATTGTTTTGCATTGACAAATACAGGCTTAAGTGGAAATCAAAAGATTACAAAGATTGGAGAAGAAGCCTTTTCTTATTGTCCTAGTCTTGAAAAGACAGGATTAGAAACAAATAGGTCAGTGAAAAAAATAGGAAGTGGTGCTTTTTCTGCTTGCTATCAGCTTACTGATATTATAGTTTCAAAAAACAGCAAGGTGGAAGAAATGGGAGGGCGTGTATTTGCAGGAGCATCTAATTTAAATGCTTATGTCATTACAGGAGAGAACATTCCACAATTTAGTATTGATACTTTTGGGGGTACAGGTTGTATCGTGTATTATCCTACTAATATTATAAATGGTACAATTACTAATGTAGAAGAGGGAAGTCAATATACCAATACAAATAGTATTCCTGAAAAGGCAAAAGTTACTATACAAGCAGAACAATTACTAGGGAAACGATTTAAGCAGTGGAAAGTAGTTGCTGGTAATGTTGTATTAGACAATATAAAGAATGAAGTTGCTACTTTTACAATGTCTAATAAGTATGTAAAAGTCATTGTTGAATATGAAGATATTAATTATCGTGTTAGTGTTACAGATGGAAAAACAGATAAGACAGAGTATCATTATCAAGATGTTGTATCTATTAGTGCAGATACGGCACCACTAGGAAAACAATTTAAACAGTGGGAAGTGATTAGTGGTGATGTAGTATTTAATGATAAGACAAAAGCAAGTACAACCTTTGTGATGCCTAATGAGAATGTAGAAGTAAAGGCAGTGTATGAAGATATACCAAAGGTGCTTATTAGTAATATTAATGTGTATAGTCAAAATGGAGTGGATCATGTAGTAGAAAAAGGGAAATTGCAGATGTGTGTAAAGATAACACCTACGAATGCAGATAACAAAGAAGTGATCTATTCTACAAGTGATAGCAGTATTGCAGTGATTGGTGAAAATGGTTTGTTGACTGCTAAGAAAGCAGGGAAAGTCATTGTTAGTGCCAAGGCAAAAGATGGTAGTGATGTAGTAGGAGTAAAAGAAATTACGATTACAAGTGCAACTTTACCAGATGATAAGCAAAATAAAGATCACTCTGATACAAATAAACAAGAGTCAATCCAAAGTGTATCGACAAAGGATACAACAGATAAAACAAGGGATTGGAGCATGGTAGTGTTGTCAGGTTTACTGATGAGTATTCTATTAAGAAAAGAGTTAAAACAAAACAAGTGATATAAAAAGAATAAAGTAGGCAAGTTCATTTTGTAAAAAAGATGTTTGCCTACTCTTTTTTGATTCTTCTTCATAAACTATAATGAAAGGAGATCAATATGGCAACAAATTATGTAATTCAAAGTGGAAATATTGGCATTGGTGTCAATAAAATTCAAGGGTATTTAAATATTCTGCAAAGTAATGGCATTATTACTAGTCGAGTTAGTCAAGATGGAATCTTTGGTTCTGGGACAAAAAGTGCAGTCCAGCAGTTTCAAAGATATGCAGGACTTAGTGTAGATGGAATTGTTGGGGAATTAACATGGGACGCAATGGTTAATCAAATTCATAACTTAGGGGTTGTTCCTAATATTCCTGTAGCTTCTAGATCTTATTTTTTAAGTTTAGGGACAAGAGGATTAGATGTATACAAGATGCAACAATATATTAATGCGATTGCGAATACAACTCCTTGTATTAAACCAATTAATGCAGATGGTATTTTTGGTAATAATACACGTCAAGCAGTAATGATGTATCAATATTACTATGGTATTAATCCTGATGGTGTATTAGGTTCGCTTACTTGGGATAATATTTTTAAAGATTATTTGCAGATTATGTAGTCATTACTGTACAGGTATATGCTTGTACAGTTTTTTATGAAAAGATAAAAAATGGTAAATCACATATTGCAAATGAATAAAAGATGGATATAATAGTAAGTGAGTTAGGAAGTAATTCCAACTTTTATCAAAAGATATTCCATATGGAAAAAAGCAAGAGGTGCTTCTCTTGCTTTTTTCTGTTCATAGTTTGTCTTTCATATATTGTATATAGCGAGGTTTTTTAATGCTTTTGCTTAATCATCTACTTATTGTCAATGACTCTAATCAAGACAATGAGTAAGATGATTAGATAACAAATTCCTTCTATATACTCCATATCTGCTTACGATGTATTTCATATACACTT
>SAAR01000001.1 GCA_009916335.1 Erysipelotrichia bacterium
AGCGATTAAATATGAAAGAAAAAACCAGCTAGTACAGGACTAGCTGGGGTATAAAGCTTTTTAGATATTTCGAGTGTCTACTTGACAGGACTCAGATCACATTTTCATGCTTTCTCTGTTTTTATCTTATGCTTGAAGTTGTGCTAAACGATCTTCCACAACCTTATATTGTGTTTTATACCCTTCTAATTTTTCTTTTTCTGCATTCACTTTTTCAACAGGAGCTTTGTTCACAAAATTAGGATTTGCAAGCATTCCCTCACATCGTTTAATCTCATTTGCTAATTTATCTAACTCTTTTGTTAATTTAGCCTTTTCTTCTTCAACATTGATTAATGCCGCTAAAGGAATCGAAATAGAACCATTATGAATTGGACGTACAACCATTTCATCAACACTTTCTTCCTTTATCCAATTAGCATGACACATCTTATTTAAAATCGCATTGATAAATTCACTCACTGCTTTTAAATTTCCATCTTGATCTTTTACAATCACATTAACATCAGCACTTGGCTTTAAGTTATAACTAATCTTAATTTCACGAACAGCACTAATCATTGAAATTAACATTTTTACTTCATTCATATCATTTTCTGAAATAGCAACCTTCACTTCTTGTGGCCAGCTTTCCACATTGATACTTTCTTTCGTATGTGGAATCGCTAAATAAATTTCTTCAGATACAAATGGCATAAATGGGTGAATCATCTTTAAAATACCCATTAACACTGTCAATAATGTAGATTTAGATGCATGTGCTACTTTTGTATCATCACTATTTAAACCAGCTTTGCTCAATTCAATATACCAACTACAAAAATCGTCCCAAATAAAGCTGTATAGTTCATTACCAACTAAGGCAAATTCAAATTTGTCCATGTTGTTTGTAACATTGTTTAGTGTTTCATTAAAACGCTGTAATATCCACTTATCAATAGTTGAGATATGACTTAAATCAATATCCTCTACTTTAAAATCTTCTTTTAAATTCATAATAACAAACTTAGATGCATTCCAAATCTTATTAATGAAGTTAGAGCTTGCCTCTACCTTTTCATCAATGAAACGTAAATCTTGTCCTGGTGTAGAGTTCGTTGTTAAAAAGAAACGTAAAGCATCACAACCATAGTGATCCACCACTTCAATAGGATCTACTCCATTTCCTAGTGATTTACTCATTTTTCTACCTTTTGCATCACGCACTAAACCATGAATCAAGACATCTTTAAATGGTCTTGATTTTGTCGCATAACGTGCTTGGAAAGCCATACGAGCAACCCAGAAGAAGATAATATCATATCCCGTTACTAAAGTGTCATTTGGATAATATCGTTTAAAATCTTCACTTTCTTTTGGCCAACCTAACGTAGAGAAAGGCCATAAAGCACTAGAGAACCATGTATCTAAAACATCTTCATCTTGTTGCCAGTTTTCAATATCTTCTGGTGCTTTTTCATTTACATAGATTTCCCCTGTCTGTTTATGATACCATGCAGGAATTCTATGTCCCCACCATAACTGACGAGAAATACACCAATCTTCAATGTTTTCTAACCATGTGTTAAATGTATGTTCAAAACGTTTTGGTGTAAAACTGATTTTTTCATCTTCTTTACTTTGATGCTCTAAAACATCATTAGCCAATGGTTTCATCTTCACAAACCATTGTTTACTTAAATAAGGTTCCACAATCACATCTGTTCGCTCTGAATGTCCTACCATATGCATATGTGTTTCAATATGATCCACAACACCTGCTTGTTTGAAATCTTCTACCAATGCGTTACGACATGCAAAACGATCCATTCCAGCATATTTATGTGCCATTTCATTCATCGTTCCATCAGGATTCATACACACTGGCATAGCTAAATGATATTTTTTCGCCAAAGCGAAGTCATTAGGGTCATGTGCTGGCGTACATTTCATCACAGCTGTTCCAAAACTCATATCAATGTAATCATCTGCCATAATTGGTAAACTTTCCCCATTGGCTGGATTAATCGCATGCATTCCAACCATTGCTTGATAACGTTCATCATCAGGGTGGACAAAGATGGCTTGATCGGCAAACATCGTTTCTGGACGTGTTGTTGCAATGACTAATGTTGCTCCTGTTTCAACAACTTTATATTTAAAGTAGAACATATGCCCTTCTACTTCTTTATGTATAACCTCAATATTAGAGAGTGCTGTTTTTGCTTGTGGATCCCAGTTAATAATACGTTCTCCTTGATAAATCAAACCATCGTTATACAAATCAACAAACACCTTTTTTACAGCTTCACTTAATCCATCATCTAAAGTGAATCGCTCTCTTGTATAATCTAAGGAAAGACCCATTGTAGCCCATTGTTCACGAATATGAGCTGCATATTCTTCTTTCCACTCCCAAGCTCTTTCTAAGAATTTCTCACGCCCAATATCATAACGTGAAATACCTTCTTCTTTTAAACGTGCGTCAACTTTCGCCTGTGTCGCAATCCCTGCATGATCCATTCCACTAAGCCATAATACATCATAGCCTTGTAAACGTTTATATCGTGCAATAATATCTTGCAAAGTTGTATCCCATGCATGTCCTAAATGTAATTTACCAGTTACATTAGGTGGGGGAATCACCATACAATAAGGGCGTTTACTTGTGTCCCCTGCGGTAAAGAAACCTTTTTCTACCCAGCTTTTATAATAGTCTTTTTCTACTTCATGATGATCATACTTTGCATTTAATGTCTTTCTCATAATATCCTCCTAAAATAAAAAACACTCATCCAAAGGACGAATGCTCGTGGTACCACCTTAATTCACACTCGATTGAGTGCCTCTTGCAAGTAACGTTTGCTTTTCCCGTATTTTCCTACTATACCATTCAGAAAATCTACTCCCAGACTACCTTCTTTCATCTTTGCTACTGCTTTTCACCAACCAACAGCTCTCTATAAACAAGTAATGAAATACTCCTTCTGTTCCTTGTATTTACTTGATATTATACCTAATCTATGCATGAATTTCAATAACGAAAAGCGTTATTTCATAAAATCATCATCGTAGTGAAGAAATGCTTTACGCCATTTCTTCATGCCCTACATATTCATAAAACCCTTTCATAAAAGCATCAATCACTGGTAATTCTTCCACTTCTTCTATTTCAATCTCTAAACAATCACAAGAGGGAGCTAGTAGTGGCAACATCCGTACATTATTGAAAAAAACACTATCTGGTCGCCCATGTTTTTCAATACATTGAAAGAAACTATCTAACACAACCTCTATATCATCTTGATTATCTTCTAAAGGAACACACGATAACATACTTCCATTCGCGGTAGAAGCAATCATTGCAAAACGCACATTAACAAGACGTCCATCTTCTCTTTCCATCCCTTGATTAATATAGTTATATTCCACTTCCCAAATATCATCATTGCACTCGATCTCTAACAACGCATTTAAATAACTTTCATCATTAGGTAAAATAGCATCATACTCTCTAGGTGTTAAGTGAAAAGGCATAAATGTGCTATTTTTTGCTTGTACATCATAAACAAACATATCTTTTGTAAAATTAATGCGTATTTCATGCTTTAAAAAATACTCAATAGCTTCCAACAAACCAGCTATATACAACGTATATTTTTCCACTTCACTCGCATCAGGATCATCGGGAAAACACCCTTTCTCTTTTACCGTAAAATGAGGATATTGTTTTGGCTTTAAGCCTAACTTTTTAAAGATTTGTTGTTGTTTCCATGAAACATTATCCTGATCATCAAAATACACACTGTAAAAACTAGATTCCATCGTTACAAAGTTTTCAAATCGTTTATCTTTGATCTCATAAGCAATGGTTGAAATATCTTTATATCCTTCTATTCCTTCATAAAAGGAAAGTCCATAACACATTTTATGAAACCCCATAATACTCGCATAAACATTATCGCTTTGATTAGGTAACTTCAAAACAAAAATTTCCATATCTTCAAATTGTTTCCATGGTTCAATAGCGATTATTTTTTGTGTTAAAGCAATGAGTGTTTGCCATTGCACTAATGTTGCATCTTTTTCTTTCATCATCGATCCTCATTTCTAAATGGTTGTCTTATGTTAATCGACCTATAAACTACACACGAAGCTAACACTTTCTTGCTTCTTATTTCAACCTCTATCATGTTTTATAAGCGAATGTTATGCCTCATCTTACAAGAGTCTACACAAGCGTATAAGTGGCTAGTTTTTAACCTACTCTCATAAGATTTTAAACGATTTCTCGTCGTCTTGCGTCCTTCTTTTTGGATATTGATAGCGGTGTGATAATCTCTATCTATGACAAGAGTACAATCACACCTATAAGTTCTATCTGTGCTTATTATAACATATTCAGAAGAATTATGTGCCAATTCATTCCTCGAACCTAAAGTTTCAAAGATGCATTGGCACGATTCTTTTATAAAGTAAGTTTTGACTCCTCTTTCGCTTATTTAGCATAAGGCAAAACAATTAAACTCTTTTCATGAATTTCCTTATCATTATTCACACTTTTTAATGCTTCAACATCTACATGATAACGTGATGCGATACTTTCATAAGAATCTTCTTTTTTCACCACGACAAAAGAATAACTTGTAATCACATTATCTTTTTCTTCAAACAACTCTTCCATCATACTTAAATCCAGCGTTTCTTCTTCTTCTTCTTCTGTTTGTATTTCATTTTCCTCATTAATCACTTCCTTAGAAGTGGTAGGTTTTTCATTCAGTGATGCAACGTCTGTTTCAATCGATGCATTCTCTACGCTAAAGATTTGTGCTTCTTCCTCTTTAATTCCATAAACACTAAAATGCAATGTTAAACTGACACCATTTTGTAAGGAATAATCATAGCTATCATACACTACTTTAAAGGGTTCTCCATCTAACTTTTCACTAGCTGCATAAATATCAAATTCAAATACATCTTGAAACTCTTTTACCCCCTGTATTGTTGTATAGTTTCCTTTAATAAAGAAAGGTCCTACACAGCGAATCCCTCCTTCTTCTTTTTGATAAGCAAATTGATCCTTCATCAATATTAACGAAAGATCAATCGCACCTGCTAAATCTAATACTTTTTCTATATCTATTGTTTTCATTCACAGTCCTCCTAATGCAGTGTATGAATAGAAATCGTAAAGTATTAACGAAACCCAACAGAAATTTCCAATAAAGCGTTGTACACATGATATGTGAATTCACAATCCATTAACGCACGATGTGCCCCTATATAAGAAAAGCCAAAATATTGCGTTAATGTTTCTAAACGATGATTAGCAACAGTGCCTTTTAAATATTTTCTTGCTAAACGCAACGTATCAATATAATCATTACTAAAGATGACCCCTAAATGATATAAACAATGATCGTATAAAAAATTAATATCGAAGTTTACATTATGTCCCACAATAATCGCATCTTCACAAAACAATAAAAATTGACTTAAAGCACTGCAAGGATCAACTCCCTCTTTCATAAGCAATGCATCATCAATTCCTGTTAATTGTGTAATAAATTTAGGCAATGGTTTTTCTCTTTGAATCAGTACCTTAAATGTATCAATCACTTCATTATTGCTAATTTTTAAAGCACCAATCTCAATAATATCACTATTTTGCGAATTTAACCCTGTTGTTTCAATATCAACAACCACATAATCACTAACAAATGTATGCAGTGATCTTCCTTTCATTCTTTGCTGACTCATTCTACTCATTCCTTTTGTTTATTTTGTTCATACCACAAACTACTTTGATTAAATACTAAAAGATCATTTAAGTCATAGTGAAAAACACTGATTTTCTTTTGTTTACAATGATAAATATATAAACATTGAATCGCATTCAAATAAATTTCATCATAAAACGTATTTTGGTATACATGCTGGTTAAAAAATGCTCTAATCATGTCTTCATTAAACTGATTACAATGCGTAAATATGTATAAACCATTATGTACATAACGAACATAATGTTTGCTTTTTTCAAGCTTACGCTTAATCGCTTTATCAATGCAAACAAAATAATCCTCTATACTTTCCTTTTGTACCTCTAATATCGCTTTTAAATCAAAAGGATTCATTAGATAAGAGCTATATAAATTTTCTTTCTTAATAGAAAAAACAACTTCATCTTTCATTGCTTGACTCACTTCAATACCCATCTCTTTTTTAGGGATACGCAAATCAGGGCGATCTGATAAAATGATGTCCTCTTGTGAAATATTTAAATACATTGCTAATGATAATGCTGCATATTTTTCAAAGTATAATTTTGTATATCTATTTTTCATGTATTTATTGTATCAACTTAATACTAATTTGCCTATCCCTTTTCTTTATAAAAAAGGATCCTTTTTCTCATTTACTTCATGCATCATACCATTTATCAATACTAATAAAAATGACTGTATCTATACTTGCTTATATATTTTTTATGTTACTTTCTTGATTAAAAAAATGAAAACACTCATAAATCTCATGCACTTTTTTCGATTTTTCTAACAATAGTGCTATAATATAGAAAAATATTCATGAGAATATTGGAAAGAGGGAATGTATTATGAAAATTGCAGTAATAACAGATAGTGGTAGTGGACTTAGCTTTGAACAAGCCAAAACAGCAGGATTATTTCTTTTACCTTTACAGATTATGGATGGGACAAAGAATTATCGTGATTGTTATGATATTCAAACACTTGATGTATATGAAATGTTGAAAAATGGCATTATGCCTAAAACAAGCAGTCCTACCATTCAAGATGTAAATGATACAATCCAAGCGATTAAAAAGTTAGGTTACGATGAAATCATCGCTGTTCCTTTATCCTCTGGTTTATCTGGTACACACCAAGTCATTACAATGGTTGCCAATGATTTCAATATACCACTTACAACCATTGAGATTTACTCTACCTGCAACATACAAAGACAAGTTGCTTTAGAGGCAAAACGTTTGGTTGATGAAGGAAAAAGCAGTGCTGAAATTAAAACGATTTTAGATACTATGGTTAAAACCAACACGACACTGATCTTGCCTAATGATCTGCAACACCTTAAAAGAGGAGGACGTTTAACTCCTATCGCTGCCTCTTTAGCGAGTTTATTAAAGATTAAACCAATCTTATGTATCAACCCAAAAACACAAGGAAAAATCGACGTACAAGAAAAGGTGAGAACAGAACATAAAGCCATTCAATACTCTGTAGATTATTTATGTGGATGCATGGAAGAAGGGAAACATTATCATGTATTCGTTATTCACTCTAATTGTAAGGATAAAGCAGAAACAATCGCCAATATGTTTAAAGCAACAAAACAAAACATTGATGTAGAAATAGATTATATTAGTTCTGTTATTGCTTCGCATACAGGATTAAACTGTATTGCTTTACAAATCATAGAAAAAATATAAAAACCGTATAAAAACAAACAGTTTCTTAGTGTACTGTTTGTTTTTATATACCTATTACTATGATAGATTGACTACTTATTTCTTTTCATTCCTCTAATCAATTGTTTATCTTCTTCACTCACCGTTCTTTTTTCAATTATTTTTTGCAACGCTTTCTGGTAAGTAAAATCATCTAAATGATTATTTTCTAAATATTTTAAAGTAACTGCTTTAAAACGTACAAAATAAACAGAAATTGCCCATGCTATTGCCATTTGTACATAATAAGAGTGTGTGTGGAGTTGTTCAAAATACTGCAATGCTTTTTGACAATCAACTTCACTTTTATAATAATTAAAAAGCATCACGATAGCAAAACGCACTTCATAAGTTTGCTCGCTTTGTAAACAAGTAAGTAAAAAAGGATACATTTCATCTAAATGCTTACTTGTTATTTTTAAGCTACTGACAAATAAATCACACAATGACCAGTTATTGATTTTAGAAACATATGCTTGGATATAAGGAAACAATTCCTGAAAGGTTAGTTTACTATAAGCAATAAGCATTCCCTGCAACAACACTTCCTCATAACTATCATCACTAATCCACTGCAAACATTTTACATCGTATTGTTTGCTCAACTGTTTTGCCATTTTACGAAGTAGAGGTGTTCTAACGCCGATAATATTTGTTGCTTCTGGTATTAAACGCCGTTGAAAGTTTGCATAATCTTCGTCTTTTAACATCGCTAACTGTGCTTTAATCATCATTTCTCCTTTTTTGCTTTTAGTATAGCAATCCTATAATCAATTTGTAAAGATATTGTTAAAACGAAATAAAAAGATATCTTTTTAATGAACGTTTTGTTAAAATATGCGAAAAGAAAGAGGTTACTATGAGTGCATGGTTAATTGACATTTTAAATCAATTCGGATATTTAGGCATTGCCCTTTTAATTGCCATTGAAAATATCTTCCCTCCGATTCCATCAGAAATCATTTTAACATTTAGTGGTTTCATGACAACAAGAACACACATGACGCCCCTTTTTGTCATTATTTTTGCGACGATTGGTTCTTTATTAGGTGCATATTTTTTATATTATATCGCTCGTTATTTCTCAGAAGAAAAACTATACCAACTAGCTGATAGTAAATTAGGAAAACGATTAGGTTTTAAAAAAGAAAGCATTCATAAAACAATGGTATGGTTTCAAACAAAAGGTAAATATGGCACTTTATTTGGTCGCTGTATCCCTGTAATCCGTTCTTTGATTTCCATTCCTGCTGGTATGGCACAAATGCCATTAGGACAATTTAGTGTTTTTACATTCATAGGAAGTGTTATTTGGAATACTATTCTTGTTATGCTAGGAAACACCTTAGGAGAAAGTTGGCATCAAGTAGTGAATCTATTTAATACTTATACAAATATAATGCTTATCATTATGGCAATGACACTGCTTATAGGCTTCTTTATCATAAAGCACAAAAAGAAACGTTAGCTATCAAGAAAGATTTTTATCTTCTTTCCTTAGCTATCGTTTTTTTACTTATAGGACGATTCGTACGACTATAAAATATGTTACTTTACATTATTATTTTTATATTGTAACATAAATAATGTAACAATAGGCGTTATCATAGAGTCATAGAAATGGAGATGATTTTATGAAAACAGAAACAAAGAAAGTAAATCAATTAGCAAAAGAGTTATTAAATGCCGTTTACGATGAAGATGTTGCAAGAATGGAAGCAGTCATAAAAAAAGGAGCTGATCCTAGCTGGATTTTTAACGGGTATCCTATTTTATTACACGCAATTTATTTAGCTAATAAACAAGTTGTTTTTTGCTTAATTCGCCATGGTGCTATACAGTTAGAAGAAGCATTAGGCTTTGCCCTTGAACAAGGTATTGGGTCAATGGTTGTCGCTTTAGCGATTATGGGTGTCGCTCCTAAAGCAGTACAAGTAAAAACACAATTTGGTGAACTGCCTTCTCGATTTGCCCCAACTTCTATTGCCTATATACATTAAAATAAAGGAGAAGTCTATGAATCGAAGTGCTTTATGTATTAAAATGCTACATATCTTATATGGTCGTAATAAACCTATTTCAAGAGAGGAATTAGCTACTTTATTAGAAACGAATGTCCGTAATGTGATTGAATTTAAAAAAGAATTAGAAACAGCTGGCTATGTGATTGATAGTATCACTGGTAAATATGGTGGCTATCTATTAAATGAAGATAGCGTTTTCCCTTCTCTTTCACTAAATAGCGATGAAAAAAAAGCAATCAATGAAGCACTTAAATATTTAGCAACACAGAAAAATTTTATCTATTATCCGACTTTTGAAACAGCGATGGATAAATTAAAAGCGAAGTTGAACCATGCGACAATGAGTAGACAAACTATTTATCTTAGTGATGCAAGAAATACACTTAGTGAAAAGGAAAGCGAAATGGTTGATCTTGTTAGTCTTGCAAAAGAAAATAGTGTCGCTTTACAATTTTTATATCGTTCTTTTTATCACAACGAAACAAGTTTACGCACTGTTTTACCATATGAATTAGTCATTAGTGATGAAGGTTTCTATTTATTAGGAGAAGATAAAACAAAAGATAAAACCAATGGTTTTAAATACTTTAAAATCATTGAAGAAAGAATGTCAAACTTATGCATGAGTAAACAGAAGTTCCAACGAGATCACGACTTCAAAATTAGTGATCATATCGGTTCTTCTACGTTAATGAAAGAGCTACATGAAGTAGAACTAGAAATCTATGGAATTAATGCTCGTTTAGTCAATGAACGTGAAATTGAAAATTTAATTTATAAAGAGTTTAAAGATGATGTATTACATATTCGTTTTATGATGGCAGGAGATTTACGTTTAAAAAGCTTTATTTTATCCTTAGGAAGTGAATGTAAAGTGATTGCTCCACAAAGCATTAAGCAAGAAATACAAGAGGAATTAAACAAGGCACTAGCAAATTATAAAAAAAACAGCTAATTGAATGAATTAGCTGTCCTGACGATTATTAATTACCAAAGCTAGTTTTCCTATTACCCTAAACGTATCGTTAGCTGGATTAATAGGAATTGGATCATAAGCATTATTAGCAGGCAACAACATAATCAAACCTGTTTTACTATCACGTTTGAATATTTTACAAGTCGCCTGTTCATCTTCAATAATGAAACTACCTACTTGCCCATTTTGTATCTCATTGCATTTTTCAAAGATGATTAAATCACCATCATTGATATTCTGATTAATCATGGAATCACCACTAGCGTAATTCGCAAAATATTGTTTATTAGGACGTAGCATACTCGCAGGAATACTGATGTAATCATTTGCCATCTCATCGACATAGCCACCCATACCACAAGATAGACCTTCATATAAAGGAATTTTCAAAAATGAATGCTCATGAAAATGTGGTGTAACCTTTACTTCTTCGTCCCAACCCATAATATAGGCAGGTGTTGTATGAAGTACCTCGGCAATTTCTTTAAGCTTATTTTGTGGTACACTGCGACCATCAATTTCAATTTTATTAATAGATGACCTAGACTTATATCCTAATTTTAAAGCCAACTCTTCTTGCGACATTTGCAGACTTTCTCTTTTTTCTCTAATTCTTTGTCCGATTGTTTTCATAAAAGCCTCCTATTTCTATTACTATTGTATCAAATGTAGAAATATTTTCAACATTTTTCTACATAACAGTTGACAAATTGTCTACAAAAGAATAAAATAACAGTGTAGACAGATATTCTACAAGGGAGGAAATATCATGGAAATCACTAGAAAACGCAAAGTAAATATTAAAAATTGTTATTTATTATTTATCTCATTGATAGCCATTGTATCTATTATCGGTAATATTTATCAAGACCGTTTTTATAATCAAGCCTTATCTTTTCAAGATGAGCTTTTAGAATCATACAGTCAATCTAATTCAGTCATGGATAGTTACGATTAAGAGCGAAAGCTCTTTTTTTTGTAGTGCTTTAAATTAACAATAGGTAACGCTTTCATTCTGCATTGCTTTTTTATAAAAAAAAGCTATTTTTTAGCATTTATTGCAAGCAAATAGATTGTACATCAAAAAAATATGAATATAATAAATAGTGGATAAAAAGGAGGCAAAAGATATGAAAACCCTAGAAATAAAAAAGCAGTTTTACTGGATTGGTGCACAAGATCCAGACTTGCGTGTATTTGATATTATCATGGAAACAAAGTATGGAACTAGTTATAATTCTTATTTATTAAAAACAGAAGAAGGAATCATTTTATTTGAAAGCGTCAAAGAAAAGTTTTTTGATGAATATATCAAACAGATTAATCATATTGGCTCTATTGATGAAGTAAAATACATCGTTTGTAATCATACAGAACCAGACCATAGTGGTTCTATTGCCAAATTACTAGCCATGAACCCAAATATTATTGTTGTTTCCAGTATGCTTGCAAATATGTATTTAAAAGAAATCATCAACCATGATTTCAAAGCAATGATTGTCAAAGATGGAGAGGAATTAAAGCTAGCAAATAAAACACTACGCTTTATTAGTACCCCTAATTTACACTGGCCTGATACCATGTACACATATATTGTGGAAGATGAAATTTTAGTTACTTGTGATTCTTTTGGTGCCCACTATGCACATGAAGATATTTTACTCTCTTTAGTTAAGAAAAGAAGTGATTATGAAGATGGATTCAATTACTACTCTACCATGATTATGGAACCTTTCAAAGAGTTTGTCTTAAAAGCCATGAAGAAGATTGAAAACTTAGCAATCTCTTTCATTGCCACAGGACATGGCCCTGTGATTGATTGCGTTATTCAAGCGATGATAGAAAAATATATCGCTTTCTCACAACCTAATCAAAAAGAAGATTTATCTGTTGTAATTTCATATGTTAGTGCGTATGGTTATACTAAACAGATGGCACAAGTCATTCAAGAAGTTTTCACTACAGAAAAGATTAACTGTCAAATCTATGATTTAGTAGCAGTGGATCATGAGCAAGTGATACAGGAAATGATGAAAGCTGACGGAATTTTATATGGATGCCCTACTTTATTAAATGATGCACTACCACCAATTTATCATGTGATGAATAGTGTTCTTCCTGCTTATCATGGAAAAAAGACAGTCAGTGCATTTGGTAGCTATGGTTGGAGTGGCGAAGCTGTTCCTAATATGATTGCTCGTTTAAAACAACAAAAAATGAATGTTGTTGATGAAGGGCTTAAAATCAAGTTTAAACCAAGTGATGCCCAATTAGAAGAAATAAAAGCCTATGCTTTGCACTTTGCAAAAGCCTTAAAAGAGAATCATAAATAAACAAAAACAAGGAGAAATCCTTGTTTTCTTGTGCTTTCACTATGGTTTTATTCACCTAAAAAAGTAGTAGCATATCATTCCATTGACTTTTGCCATGAGTAGAGAGTGATACCCCTTGAAAAATAAAACCAAATTTTTCATAATAAGCAATTAAATGATCTTTACACGTTAAGACAATCCCTTTTTTATTTCGCTCTTTCGTTAAAGAAATAAAAGCATTTAATAGTGCTTCTCCTACTTTTTGTTTACGATAATCAGGTAAGACAGCTAAACCAAAAACCATTTGATATTCACCATCAGGATTATGCAAAGATACATCTTCATACAAACAATCTGATAAACAAGGCTTATCATACATACACCCTTCAATAAAGCCAATCACTTTATCCTCTACTTTCGCAACAACAAAACAATAAGGAAATGTACGAAAACGTTCTTTTAGTACCTTTCCACTCGCTGCTTCTGCTTTTGGAAAACAGGTTGCTTCAATTTGAATGATTGCTTCTATTTCTTTATCACTCGCCAATGTAATTTCCATAAAAATAATCCCCTTTAATTCTAACAAAACTATAAATATTATAAACTTTGTCTTACCAGTTTAGCAACATATTCATTGGCAGGTTTATTCATAATATGATCTGCTGTATCATATTGCATAATCTTGCCTGCCTCCATCACTAAAATTTTTGTACCTAACTTCATCGCTTCTCGAATATCATGAGTAACAAATAAAATCGTCATTTGATTTTCTTGATGAATTTTTTTAATCTCATCTTGTAGAGTAGAACGGGTAATTTCATCGACTGCCCCAAAAGGTTCATCCATGAGCAGTATTTCAGGAGATGCCGCTAATGCTCTAGCAATCCCTACACGTTGTTGTTGTCCCCCTGAAAGCTCATGAGGATAGCGATGTTTCAACGATTCTTCTAATCCAGTAAGATGCATCCATTTCTTCACTGCTTGCTTTGTTTTCTCTTTATTTTGCTTATTTAATAAGTTAGGCACATACGCAATATTTTGTTCAACATTCATATGAGGAAATAAAACACTGCCTTGTATCGCATACCCAATATTTCTTCTTAAACGAATCAAATCCTTATCTAAAATATTTTCATCATTAATATAAACATTCCCTTTTGTTGCTTTCACTAATCCATTTACCATTTTTAAAATAGTCGTTTTCCCACAACCTGAACTACCGATAATACATACAAATTCACCTTTTTCAATGCTTAAATTAAAATCTTTAATCACTTTTTTATCATGGTAAGACATTTCAATATGCTCATAAGTAATCACGCTCATATACTCACCTACTAAAGTAACCCTTTACTTTTTAAAAAGTCTTTGGCAACAACTTCTGCATCTTGTTTTTCCATTTCCACTTGATAATTCATCTTTGCCATTTCTTCATCGCTAATTAAGTTTTCAAACATCACAAACACTTTTTTTAATTCAGGGTGATCTTTTAATACCTCATTTCTAATGATAAAACCACACTGATAAGATGGGTATAAATGCTTATCATCATTTAATACTTTTATATTAGCTTGTGATAACTGTCCATCGGTTGTGAAAATGTTCATCACATCAATTTTATTTTGTTTCATCGCATCATATTTTAAACCAATATCTAAATCCATCGTCTTTTTAAAGTTTAATCCATAGGTATCTTGCAGTGCTTTGTATCCATCTTCTCTTTCAAAGAAATCATATTCTGCACCAAAGGTTAATTGATCAGCCACCTCTTTTAAGTCTGAATAATTCGTTAACTGATACTGTTTAGCAATTTCTTCATTTACAGCAATACCAAATGTATTGTTAAAGCCAATCATACCAATCCAACGCATATCTAGTTTTTGATATTTCTGTTGTAGTTGATCAAATAAATCTTCTGTATACAAACTTTTTTCTTTTAATACTTCATTCCAACCTGTTCCTGTATATTCAGGATAAACATCAAATTCCTTACTTTCCATACCTGGTTGAATATTAGAAGTACCTCCACCAACACCTTGTGTTAGATTCACTTTTAAATCTGTATTCTTTTCGACAAGCATTTGAAACATACTAGAGATAATATATTGTTCACTCATTGGTTTACTTGCCATTTCTATCACTTTGTCTCTCTCTTTAGTACATGCACTTAATAAAGCTGATACTACTACTAAACTAGCAATGAATCCCTTGTATTTTCTCATTATATTTGCCCTCCAAATTTTTTATTGATTTTCTTTTCAACGATTCCTAAAACGGTATCAAAAATAATTGCCAGTAAAGCAATTAATAAACTTCCTAATAAGGTCATTGCTTTATTGTTTGTGGTAATTCCTCGATAAATGGCTACTCCTAAGCCTCCAGCACCAATAAAAGAGGCAATCCCTGCTAAAGCGATTGTCATGACACACATATTTCTTAATCCTGACATAATCACTGGTAAAGCTAAAGGAAGTTTGATCTTGTATAAAATCTGCCAATCACTACTCCCCATTCCTTTCGCAGCTTCTAAAATAGATGTGGATACATTGCATAATCCAGTATGTGTATTTCTTACCATTGGTAATAAGGCATAAATGACTAAAGCGATAATCGCACTTGTATTGCCAATACCAGATAAAGGAATTAGAAACCCCAACATTGAAATAGAAGGAATTGTATAAACGAAATTAATAATGGCTAATACAACTTTTGAAGTTTTTTTCACTTCACTAATCATAATGCCAATAAATAAGCCAATCACCATGGCAATAAAAATAGCTGTTAATGAAATTTGTAGGTGTTCATATATTAGCTGTATAAAAAAGGAAAAGCGTTCTTTAAATAACGTAAAAATTTCCATAAGTACCTCACATGTGTTAATCATACCATTGTTTTAGTGTTTTTCATAATTTATTGCACTTAAGGAGGTATTCACTCCCATATAAAAATAGGTACTTGTTAAAAAAAAAAAGATATTGCATCTTGGTTTTCTTTTTGACACTTTCCATCGCTAAAATAAAGATGCTTGCTTTAATGATTATAGCCAAACAACAAAGAATGCTATTATGGACTTACACAATCTCCACAAGCTAGCTTAGACTATCTTTATATATCCCACGTTACAGTTAGTATACACCCTTATGTCGCCATTTCTAAAGAAAGGAATTTTACAGGCAAATTTAATAAAAGAAGCATCGCTTAGCGATGCTTACATTATTTTCCTTCATTCTCTAATGTTTTATCAATATCCGCAACTTCTGCTTCTAATTCTTCAATAAACACTTTCTTATCTTCAATAGATGCCATCGCTTCATTAATCGCTCTCTCACCTAATAAACCAACTATATCATTTTGTATGCGTGTAATTTGTCGCTTCTGATTTTGAATCTGATCTAATTTGCGTGTACGAGCATCTATCATCTTTTGTTTCCATGATTCATGTTTTTGATCATTGAAATTTCTTAACCCTTCAAAAAAATCGTCCATACATTTGCGGAACACTTGCCAAATCTTATCTTCTTTATCTTTTCCACAATTACCAATAGTTTTCCACTCATTTGTTAATGCTTTCATCTTTTCCGTATGATTTCGTGTATATTCTCCACTATCTGCAATCGCTCTTGCTTGTTCCACCAATTGCTTTTTCGCAGCATATTTTTGTGCATGTTGTTCATGTAATGCATCATAGTACTCATTTCTGCGTGTGTAAAATTTTTGTCTATGTTCATTGAATGCATCCCACAAAGCATCTTCAAACTCTCTACCAGCACTACCAACTGCTTTCCATTCATCCATCAACGATTTGAAAGCCTCACTTGTTTTTTGTAAATCTTCATCATCACAAAGTTTGGCAGCTTGTTCGATTAATTGTTGTTTCACTTCTTTTGCATGTGCAAACTTCTCTTTTAACTGTTTATAATGCTCACGTTTACGATCGAAAAATGTCTGTCTAGCTTCATTAAATACATTCCATAAAGCATCGTCAAAATCTTTTCCTGCACTACCAATTGCTTTCCACGCATCCATCAACGCATTGACTGCTTTTGTGTCATGATTGAAATCATTGGATTTAGACAACTGTTTTGCTTGTTCAACTAATTTTTCTTTTGCTTCCTTATTTGCTTTATATCCTTCATTACGCTTACTATAAAAAGCATCAATATAGTGATCAAAAGTTTCTGCTAGTTGATCTTCAAAAGCTGACTCCCAATATGTGATTCTTTTCCAACGTCTGTTTAAATCAGAAACAACACGCATGTCTACAACACCATCATTTTCTTCTTGTAGTTTCTTAGCTTCCTCAATTAATTCTTGTCGACTTTGAATATCCTCATCATAGTCGCTTACTTCATACATTTCATCATCGTTATACATAAAATTTATCCCCCTGCAATCGTTTTTTGCTAATTACTCTTAACATAAATTCTATCGTATTTAGTCAAGAAAAACAATTATAAAACAAAAAATTATGCGAATCCTTTCGACAATTTTCTACTTTCACTTGAAAAAATGATTCATTTATCTCTTTTTACATTACTTTTCAACAAGCATATCTATTCTCTTCAAGCATATGATATAATCATTGTATGGATAAGGAGCAAGCACAATGGTAAAAAATATAGTATTTGATATTGGTAATGTTGTATTAGAATTTAAACCACATAAATATTTTACAAAGCATTTCGCCAATGATGATGCAAGTGAAAAGATTTGTAAAATGATGATGTCATCACAAATATGGAAAAACTATGACTTAGGTATTTACAATTTAGAAGATGTTAAAAACGCATTTAAAAAAGAAATGCCATTATATCAAACACAAATCGATCAGATGCTATCAATGTGGGTTAAAATATTAGAACCCATTGATTATACATTAGAAAAAATGCAGATGTTGAAGAAACAAGGATATGGTATTTATTTACTATCTAATTTAAATAAAGAAGCATTTGAATATATTAAAAAGAGATATTTTATTTTTGATTTTGCAGATGGTTATATTGTATCCTTTCAAGAACAATTAGCTAAGCCAGATAAAGCGATTTATGAATTACTTTGTAATCGTTATCAATTACTTCCACAAGAATGTGTATTTATTGATGATCTAAAAGAAAATGTAGAGGCCGCCATACATTATCAAATGCATGGTATACATTTTATTGATGAAAAACAGGTCAATGAACAATTAGAACAATTATTAATGGAGAAAACATGTTAAAGAAAAAAGAGCGAATTAAAGGGAAAATCACACATATTTCCAATAATGGAAGTGGTCTTTTCTTTTATGGAAAAGATAAAATTATTGTCCGTAATGTTTTATTAGGTGAAGTTGTAGAAGTAGAAGTAATAAAAAAAGTAAAAGAGGGGTATGCTTGTCAATTAATGAAACTTGTAACTGCCTCTAAACAAAGAGTGAAAGTAAAATGTCCGTATTATCAACAATGTGGTAGCTGTCATTTATTGCATGTTGACTACAAACATCAATTACAGATGAAGAAACAAATGATTGTGGATATGGTAAACAAAGAAAAGTTAAAGCAGATGAAAGTGCAGGATTGTATCGGAATGAGTAATCCTTATGCCTATCGCAATAAAATTATTATTTCTTTTGGGAAAAAGAAGAAAGAAGTAGTTGCTGGCTTTTATGGCGAATATTCACATCATATCATACCCATTAAAAATTGCTTATTGCATGAAGATTATGTAAATCATTTAATTGAAGATATTAAGCAATTAGTCAAACGCTGTCGCATAGAAGTGTTTGACGAGGATAGAGGAACAGGTTTTTTACGTCATATTTTAATTCGTAGAGGTGTAGAAACGAATCAAACATTGCTTGTTTTAGTAGGGGCAGAAAAAATATTCAAAGCAAAAAACAACTTTATCAAAGAGCTGAAAAAATTACACCCAGAAATAAATAGTGTCATTTTCAATTATAATCCTAGAAAAACCAGTGTTGTCTTAGGGAATCATGAACAAGTGTTATATGGCAAAGGCTACATAGAAGATATCTTATGTGGGAAACGTTTTAAAATTTCTAGTCAATCCTTTTATCAAATCAATCATGAACAATGTGAGAAACTCTACAATAAAGCGTTATCACTATTAACACTGAATGGGAAAGAAAAAATTGTCGATGCATATTGTGGAATCGGTACAATTGGAATCATTGCATCTGATCAAGTCAAACAGGTGTATGGAGTAGAGATTAATAAAGATGCCATTAAAGATGCGACTATGAATGCGAAAATGAATCAAATTAGCAATGTTACTTTCAAATGTGATGATGCTGGTAAATTTATGGTAAATCTAGCTAGCGAAAAGCGTAAAATTGATGTTGTAATTATGGATCCTGCAAGAGAAGGTAGTGATGAGAATTTCTTGTCATCTTTGGTAAAACTGGCACCTAAGCAAGTCGTATACATATCTTGTAATCCACAAACGCAAATAAGAGATATTAAATATTTATATAAATATGGATATACATGCAAAGAAATGTTCTTATACGATTTATTTCCTAATACTTTTCATGTGGAAAGTGTGTGTCTGCTAGTAAGAAAATAAAAGTGCAAACAGACCGATAACAAAAAGCTTTTTGACACTTTTTGATAAGTAAAAATGAAAGCAGTTAAAAATGGGGTGCAACTGCTACTAAATGCTATTTTGCCTGATTTTTAATCAAAGTCAGGCTTTTCTTATACCATTTCCATGCTTCAATGTTCAGAAAACAAAGATATGAAAATGATATGTTATTTTATGGTATAATAAACATAGTTAAGAAAGGAGTGGAATTATGATTATAGATGTAAAAACTATACAATTTTTAAAAAATACTCCAAATTCAGCATATCAATCAGTAAAGACAGAGTTCTTGTATCATTCCAATAAATTAGAAGGAAGCACCTTTAGTAAAGAAAACTTAGAAAAATATTTAAACGAAAAAATCATTGAAGGCAGTCATAAAATTGATGATGTATTGGAAACAACGAACTCAACAGATGTTTTTGATTATGCAGTGGAAACATTAGATGAGGCTTTAAGTAAAAGGCTTATTTTAGATTTTCATAGAATATTGAAAGATAGAACATTAGACCATGAAAGAGGATTTGCAGGTTGCTGGAAAAAGATTCCAAATCAAATCTCAGGCGTAGATTTAAAACTAGCTGAGCCATGGGAAGTTGAGGTGCGAATTGAAAAATTGATACAGGAGTGGAATGATTCTCAAAAAGGCCTTGAGGATATTGTAAAATTCCATGCAAGATTTGAAAATATTCACCCTTTTCAAGACGGAAATGGAAGAATTGGCCGTTTCTTAATGCTGAAACAATGTATTGAAAATGGTATTGATTTAATTATGATTGATGATGCTTATTCAAAAGAATACAAGAAAGCTTTATACCAAGCACAAAAGAATCAATACTATGATGAATTAAAAGAGATCTTTATAAATTGTCAAGATCGATTAAATGGAAAATTAGAATTCTTGCAACAAACACTTGATTATATCCAAAAATATGATGTGGATATGAATCCTAATGAATCAATGTAAGTCAAATGTAGAACAAAATTGTAATTCCAACAATCGAAGATTGTAAATCTCTTGTTAAAGCTAGACAACTAAGAGATTTGGGACTGCAAATTTTACAGGAACAAGGAGAGAATTAAGCCATGGCACGACCAAAATCAAATAATGTACAAATAAATATTTCTATTCCCTTAGAATGGAAAGTTGAACTCGAAAATTTCGCTCGTATCTATTCTGTTGAAGAAGGCGAAACAATTACATTCCTCGATTTAATGCGTAGAGGTATACGGGAGAAATATCAATTAGGAGAGCAAGACAATGAGTTCTGAAAATGAGCAATATCATAGTGCTTCACATTGCAAGTATTTAACTCAATATCATATTATCTGGTGTCCTAAATTTAGATATTCCATATTGAAAAATGGAGTCGATATAACTCTGAAACAGATATTATCTAATATTTGTGAAAAATATGATTATACAATAAAGGCTTTAGAAGTAATGCCAGACCATATTCATGTATTTGTAGATTGTCCACAAACGGTAGCACCATGTGATATAGCGAGAACACTTAAATCCATAAGTGCCATAGAACTATTTAAGGTATATCCGCAATTAAAACAATTCTATGCAAGGTGTGGAAAATTGTGGTCTAATGGATATTTTGTATCTACCATAGGACATATAAGTGAAGCTACTGTTAAAAAATATATAGAGGAACAAAAAAATGCAGATTAACCAAAACACAGAGCAAACTGAATATAAACAAATACTTAAAGCCTATCATAAACTTTCCGATAGGCATGTTTTGGTACTTGAAGCAGATTTGTCTTATCAAGATAAATGTAAAATATTTCATTATGCCAATTTGGAGCGAAAAGCAGGTAATGAATTAGTATCTATAATGAAAAACAATTATGGACAGCTTATTCGTGCTAAAAAGTATCGTAAATTAAAAGCATTGTATGGTAAATATGCAAATGCAGATAATAAGAAAAACTGCAAATTTATAACAAATCAACTTAATGAGTTGCAAAAACAGTACAATGTAACTTGGGATTTTTGTAGAACTTCTATGATACCAATAGGTAAAAAATATGGGATAGATGCTATTTTTGCTCTTACTAAAGCAGAGGATATATGGCGTGCCATTGAAAAATGCTTATATTCCGATGGTAATACAATCCACTTTTCTAAACGTGAAGATTTACCTAATATCAGGGCAAAACAATCCAATCGTGGTATTGTAATTAGTTCTGCTGATAATAAGTTACAATTCAAATTCAACGGAATAAAATTTGGTACTCTTATCAAAGATAGGTTTGAAAATGATGAAGTTAATGCTATTTTAGATTATCTTTCAGAACCAGAGATAAAAGATAAATTAGCAATAGAAACATTACAAGCAGAAGGTATTTGTATTAACACATATAGACCCTGCTATGCCACTCTTGTTTGCAAAAAGATAAGGGGTAAACTTCGTGTTTATGTGCATATCACAATCGAAGGTTTATCAAAATCCAAGTATGATAGATTGGGTAATCCAAAGCATAAATTAGGTAAAGGTATTGTAGGTTGCGATATAGGAACACAGACTATTGCTTATACTTCTGACACAGAGGTAGGTCTTAAAAATTTAGCTGAAAGAGGTACTTCTATCACAATTAACGAAAGAAAAGAACGACTTATCTATCGTGCTATGGACAGGTCAAGACGAGCAACAAATCAACAAAACTATAATTCTGATGGTACGATTAAGAAAGGTCATAAAATTTGGAATTATTCAAATAGATACAAAAAACTGAAAGCAAAACATACGGAATTATGTCGTATCAATGCTATAAACAGACACCTCGCAATTAACGAAGATGTAAACTACATAAGAAGTCTTGGAGATATGTTTGTAACTGAACCTAAAAATGCTAAGAAGCTTCAAAAACGAGCTAAAAATACCACTTTCAATAGCAAAGGTAAATGTAATCGTAAAAAGCGTTTTGGCAAGTCTATAAAAAATAGGTGTTGTGGGTATTTTCAATCTCAAGTTGAAAAGAAATTTAAGTGTACAAATGGCACCTATATAGAAGTGCCAAATGATTACAGAGCAAGTCAGTATGACCATACTGCGGATGATTTTATTAAAAAGAAATTATCAGATAGAATGTATAAACTTTCTGATGGTACAATAGTACAAAGAGATTGGTATTCTTCATATTTGCTATACAACATAGATGACATAAACAAAACAATAGATAAAGATAAATGTATTTCAAATTTTGAACAACAATATAACAAAGAAAAAGCCCTAATCGAATGGATTAAAGCAAATAACATAAAAGTATTAAATAGTGGAATTAAAGCATCTTAACTAAATACAATAAGGGAGATTGACTATGTTCCCTGTGGAAACACAAAAACAATCGATAATGTGGTCAATGGACTGCTTGATTGTAGAGTTCACTGCTCTGGCAGAAAGACAGTATTCCAAAGTCTGAAAATGATGTACGATTACTGCAAAATGTCACCAGTCAGAACCTCCACAGCTTGCTGTGGAGAGTAGTCAGCTATGAAGATAAAATTTGGTATGGTAGAGTATATCAAAATATTAGAAATAAATACTTTATAGATGGAAAAAAACCAGATGAGATAGTAAGTGAATTGATGGAACAGTTTCAAATTAAAAGTTAAAATAAAATTATGATATACATAAAACGATAAAGCTCTCGTGTAGTATAGATTAAATATTGAAGTTTTAGAGATCTGTATAACTTTAAACATTCGAGTCATGTGGAAAGTGTTTGCTTGATGGTTCGAAAAGAGAATTAAAAACACCGAAAAACAATATAATTAACATTCGTTAAAAGCATCTTACAAGAATTGAAGCAGACGTTAAAGAACAGGCAGAAAGAATCCTTTCCACACTAGGCATTTCTGCTTCTAACGCTATCAATATGTTTTATAAACAGATGATTCTTCAAAGATGACTTCCATTTGAAGTGAAAATCCCATCAACAAGACCTGTAGATAGGAATGCTTTATCACAGGAAGAAATGAAAAAATATCAATGTCCTTATTGTGAATATTTTACCTATCATGTTTTAGCAGATGAAGATTGTGGGTATATTTTTCCTGTTTGTTTTTGGGAGAATGACCCATTCATTACTTCTAATAATGAACCAAGTGACTCTAATCATGGAACGATACTAAAAGAAGCAAAATCCAATTTCTCGCAATTTGGTGTTTGTGAAAAAGAAATGTTATATCACGTTCGCCTCTCACCACCAAAATGCAGTGAAAAAAGCCTATGACAAACGAATGAATTTGTATGCATACTTTTTTCTTGTTTTATACTTTTAACCTAACAAAGCAAGAGCTATCAAATAGATTCCACAAACGCTTGAATTAGTTTTTTGTTGCAATCATCTGTTTTATAAGAGAATTCAGGATGCCACTGAACACCAAGAACGAATTTTTGATCTGGCATATAAATCCCTTCAATTAAGCCATCTTCTGAAACTGCCATTGCCTGAAAGTAGGGTGATAGTTTATTAATTGCCTGATGATGATAACTGTTTACACCCATTGTTTCTTTTTGTATCATAGCAAATAGTGGCGTGTCTTTTTGTATCGAAAACTGATGCACAACTCTATCATATGGTGGTTTCATATGATGATCAACATTACTGGAATATTCAACTTCTAAATCCTGATATAAAGTTCCTCCATAACAAGCATTCATAAATTGAATACCTCGACAAATACCTAAAACCGATTTATTTTTCTCTACGGCTTTTGTTAAGAGATAACGTTCCATCTCATCTCGCAATTCGCAACATTTCGCACACCAAGGTTTTTTCTCGCTTTGATAAATATATGGTGATACATCATGCCCACCTGTCAACAAAAATCCTCCACAAATCTCAAGAAAAAAATCTAACTCCTCAACATTAGATGTTAGTGGCAACATCATCACAATCGCATTTTCTGCCTCCAACATCTTCATATATGCTGGTAACATCCAATAACTTTCTTTCTCATCATCATAAAGTGGCATAACCCCTATTACTTTTTTCATATCGTTTCCCCTTTCTAATTTATGATTGTAAAGATTGAATCAACTGTACTAAATTCTTAGCTATTTTAGCAGGTATGTTTTGTGGTTTTGCTAATAAGAAACCTTGTAAATAATCTACATCAAGCTTAATTACCTGCTTCAATTCTTCCATCGTTTCAATACCTTCCGCAATAACATACATTTTTCGCTCATGTGCATACGAAACGATATTTTCAACAATTTTCTGTTTATCCCCATCAATATCAATACCACGAATAATATCCATATCCACTTTTATATATTTTGGTATAATATCTAATAACATTTTTTCACTATTATAACCACTTCCATAATCATCTAACGCTAATTCACCTCCCCATTTTTCAACCCATTGCTGCTTTCTTTGATGAATCGCTTCATTCACTTTTTCCCCCTCTGTAACCTCAATAACCAAGTTTTTCAAATAAGGGGCAAATTCTTTTTCTAAATCAGCAACATTTTCTTTACTCATACAATGCGATGCAATGGAATTTACAAACAACTTACAATTTTCACAAATATTTTTAGCTTTGATATTCTCACGATACCCTTCTAATGCCTTAAAGAATGTAATCGTTTCAATCTGTTCTAATTTCCCTTCTCTTTTTGCCAGTTCTAAAACTTCTTCAACATTCTTTAAAGTTGGCATACTAGAACGCATTAAAGCTTCATAAGCAAAGATGTTTCCTGTTTTACTATCAACAATCGGTTGATAATGATATTGAAGCAGTCTATTTTTAATCATCACTTCAAATTCTTCTTTATTACGATTTAAATAATTATCAATACGATAATTTTCTAATGAGAAATTTCTAAACTCACCTTTTTTTGAATGTTTTACTTTATACATCGCATAATCTGAATAAAGCTGTAATTTTTCTACAGAAGTAGTATCCTTAGGATACCATGAGATACCCCCTGACACCTTAATATAAAAGCGATTACGAGGGGAAAGCATCATATAAGTACGATCAATCCCTATCTTTAACTGGTTGATTAAAACACGAATTTCTTCTTCACTATCATAACCATAGAAGAATAAATTAAACTCATCTCCTGAAATTCTGGAGATTAATGTTCGCTCAGGGGTATACTTTACAAAGGCATTCGTAGCTTTTAATATATAAGTATCTCCACTATCATGTCCATAATGATCATTGATATATTTTAAATTATCTAAATCAATCATTAAAAAGGCTGCTTTTTTCAACGATGATCGTTTATTTTGAAATAATTCATTCATCTCATTCCAAAATGCTCTACGATTCAATAAACCAGTAAGTGCATCATGATCTCGTTCATATTCAATAATTTTCTGTTCTAGCACTCGTTGTGTAATATCTTCTGCTAAACCAATTGTATGGCTATCATCTAAATAAGAAATCGTTAATTCAATAAAGACAAAATCTTCTTTATATGGAATTGCATACAAATACTTATTTGCAGCACTACGAGTAAGATACGCTTTTAACTTCTTCATTTCATCTTTAAAAGAGGAAATATTCATATTCCTTTGATCCACTTTATCCTGTTTAAAGACAGAAAAGAAATTTTCCGTTAAATAGAATTCATCTTTTTCCGCATTCATTTCAAACGCTGCTAACTTCACACTCGCTAACTCAATAATTTTATTAAAACGTCGTGCTGTTTCTAACATATTCTTATTCATTTGTTCAAGTGAAGTTACTAAGTGATCAATTTCACTAATATTTGTTTTATCTAATTTAGGAATGGTCGAATCATTGACATTCTCTAATGTTTCTGATAATTGCTTAATTGGGTGTGATAAACGTAAACTAATAAAAATAGAACCAATAATACCAAAAAGTAATGTCATAACCATTGCCGCAAAAAAGACAAAGTTAACATCATGGGAAAATGCTAATAAATCATCATTAGGCACAAAGGCAATCAATACCCATTCATCTTCTATATAGGGTGTATTGCTATTATATAATTTTAACTTTTCAATACTTGCATAAACTTTTCTTTCGCTATTCTTTAAATAATATTGTTCATCTTGTTGTTTGCTAATATCAATACTTTCATTTAAAACAATATTTCCCTTACTATACACATTCAAGTAATCATTTGCCTTTTGATTGTAAATAGCTAAACTATAACTACCATTCCCTTTTTCATTAATTTCTTCTTGTGGAAGTAAAGAACTTAAATAATCATGGGATACTTCCACACCAAGCACTCCATATACTTGTTTATTTGCATCAATTAAAGGAATGGAATAGGTAATGATTTCTCGCTCATCATTACTTAAAGTAAATGCTGAACTCCAATATCCTAAATCAGATATACTATAATCACTTTGATATTTTAAAGCAGTTTGATATGGCTCATAAAGAAACGAATAATATTTTTCTGTAAAAACAAATTGAGGGTTCCATGAAATATCCGTTGAGATACTTAATTGTTTCACCATTTCTTTCGATCCTCGTTCAATTAATAAATCAGTATTATTAATAGAGGCATTAGAAGTTGGATCTAAATCTCGTATATATAACCCTGGTTTATTTTCTACTTTTTCATCTAAATCATGGTTATTGAACACTACAAAAATACCACTCACATGTTGATTTCTCAGTGTATTGATCATATCCTCATCAATTTCTTTAAGCAGTGGTAAAGCAGTATCTGAACTTTGATCTAACTCTGTCATATTAATCTGCCCTTCTTGTTGTAAAGACATTGCTTTTTGATTAATCGTTTCTGCCAATGTTTCAATGTTAGACCAATTATTAACCATTTCATTTTCTAAAAAGGATTTACGATTGATGACACGCTCTGACAATATATCACGAGCATTACTTTCCAAATGTTGCATCACACCACCAACTATAACAACCCCTGAAAAGACAACAACTTCTAATATTAAAAGGATACAAACAGGAATCAATATGTATTTTAAAATAGATTTACTTTTCTTATTCTCTAACATACTAGCCATTTGTATCCCCCTTTTTTATTACTTAACTAATTCCTCTAAGCTTGCTTTCGTCGTTTCATACCACTGATTAAAATTATCATCGTTATCAAATTGTGCAATTGCTTGCTCATAGCTAACATTTTGTGCCAACAAAGCAACTACACTTTCACGATCCGCTTTCGCTTTATCACTCAATGAATACTCTAAGATATTTCGTGCTGATGTCCCATTTTCAAATGCCTTACTTGTATACATCAATGAAGAATTGACACTTTTAACGGCTGTCGCAACCACATCTTCGACATCATTTTCAGCAGATAAAACATGTTCTTTGATTACTTTTAAATCGTTAGCTTCTTTTTTTTACTGGTAAATAACCACTTGAAATAGAAAAATCAATATTTTGATCAACTTGTGTAAACCATTTTAAAAACAGCACAGCGGCTAATTCTTCACGCTTGCTTGCTTTTGTAACAACCATTCCTGCCCCCTGTTGAACAGCTACTTTTTCTTCACCTTTAAAAACAGGACTTTCATAGACACTACTTTCAATAGGATAGCTTACATCATCACTAACACTCACCTCATGTGGAAAAAAAGTGGCTCCAGAAGAAGAACCGATAAAAGAAATGATATTCCCTATTTTAATATCATCACTTCTAAATTTTCCTGAGGAAGAAAAATATCCTTTAACGTAAGGAACATAGTAATTATCCCATATTTTTCTAACGATTTCTTTATCAAAATCAAGTGTTACTTTCCCCTTTTCATCAACGGAAAATAGCTCTTTTCCATGTTGTTTGAAACCAACGATGAAAAAATTGGCGAGTGCATCTCTACCAAAAAATGCTTTTCCATCTTGGTATGCAGGCGTTAATGCGTCGCTATATTCATAATACTTTTTCGCAACACTGCTAATCCCTTCAAACGTTTTTAATTCGTCTACGGAAGTATTTGTTGCAGTGGCAAATTTTTCCCAATCACTCTGATTTAACATCAACACCTCTGTTGATTTCGCAATAGGAAATATTTTTAAAGCCTCATCACTACTAAAGCGTCCTTCTTCTATGTAACTATCAATATATTCAGCCAATTCATCTTCACTAAAATATTCACTAATATCTGCTACATAATCCAATTGGTCAATGCGATAAGCAGTATCTGCATATGCCGCAAAAATGTTAGGTACTTTTTCTGCTCCTGCTTTTCCTTTAATAGAATCTAACACATTATTCTCTAAATCACTAACGCTCCCTTGACTTGATGATTCCACAATAATCCCTTTTTCTTTTCCAATCGTATCATTAAAATTATCAACTAAACGATTAAAGGTTTTTAACTGCGCCCCATTATAATAATGCCAAATCGTAATATTCACTGGATTATCAGGATCCAATACTTCCTTATTACTACTTGTACAACCACTTAAGCATAACAACACACTTAAAAAAGACACCCATAAAAATTTCATTTTACGCATATGAATACACCCCTTCTTATGTGATAAGGATACCACATTTTTAGTATTTCTTAAAGTCCAAACAAGCAATAAAACAATCTTTTAAATATGTAAAAAAGCCCATCTTGTATAGAATACAAAACAGGCTATCAATCATTAACGGTTTGCTTTCACCATTAAATCGCATACTTTATTTGAGAAAGCGATAGGATCTTCAATTTCAAATCCTTCCATCAACAATGCTTGATCATACAATAAGGAAGCATAATCTTTCACAGACTCTTTATCCTTTTGATAAATATTTTGCAATGCTTCAAAAATTGGGTGATTAGGATTAATTTCTAATATTTTTGTCGCTTTCATACCCATTGGATTTCCATCAGGCATATTGCTTAATACTTTTTCCATTTCAAAACTCATACCATCTGCAGCACTTAAACAAACAGGGTGTGATTTTAAACGAGCTGATATTTTAACTTCACCAACTGCATCACCTAATGCTTCTTTAATCGTTGTTAGTAAATCTTTATTGGCTTCGCTTTTTTCTTCTACTTCTTTCTTTTCTTCTTCACTTTCTAAGTTTAAATCCCCTTGTGCAATATTTTTGAATGTTTTTTCTTTATATGCATTCAATACTTGTAAGGCAAACTCATCAATATCATCTGTTAAGTAAAGAATTTCATATCCTTTATCTTTCACTAATTCCACTTGTGGTAATTTATCAATCTTATCTACATGATCCCCACTCATGAAGTAAATATGTTCTTGTCCTTCTTGCATACGGTTAATGTATTCATCAAGACTCACTAATTTCTTTTCTCTTGAAGAATAGAATAACAATAAATCTTGCAATAATTCTTTATGCATACCAAATTCATTGTATACACCAAACTTAATCTGCTGTCCGAATTGACTCCAGAATGTTTCGTATGTTTCACGATCATTTTTCAACATCAATAATAGTTCTGATTTAATCTTCTTTTCAATGCGTGATGCAATGACACGCAACTGTTTATCATGTTGCAACATCTCACGAGAAATATTTAATGATAAATCTTGTGAATCCACTAGTCCTCTTACAAAACGGAAATGTTCAGGAATTAATTCACTTGCTTTATCCATAATGAATACACCACGACTATATAACTGTAAACCTTTTTCATATTCATTAGAATAGTAGTTCATCGGTGCTTTAGCAGGAATGAACAATAATGCATCAAAAGAAATCGTTCCTTCTACTCTTGTATGAATCGTCTTTAAAGGTTTTGTGTAATCCATAAATTTACTTTGGTAGAAATCATCGTATTCTTCTTCACTAATATCACTCTTATTGCGTTTCCATAAAGGAACCATTGAGTTCAATGTCTTTGTAACACTCACACTTTCATATTTTGGCTCTGCATTTTCATCTGCATTTTCTTCTTCAATTCGTCTTTCTTCTACTACATCCATCATGATTGGATAACGTACATAATCAGAATACTTCTTCACTAAACGCTCAATCGTATATGTTTCTAAATATTCACTATATTTTTCGTCATCGCTATCATCACGCAAATATAATGTGATTTTAGTACCTACTTCTTCTTTATCAGCCTTACTAATTTCATAACCATCTACATCTTCACTTACCCATAAATAAGCATCTTCACTACCATATGCTTTGGATAATACTTCTACTTTTTTCGCAACCATGAAAGCAGAATAGAAACCAACTCCAAACTGTCCGATAATGTCAATATCCTCATTGTTTTCTTCTGCCTCTTTTAATTCCTCTTTAAAACCAAAAGAACCACTTTTTGCAATTGTACCAAGATTTTCTTCTAAATCTTCTTTACTCATACCGATTCCATTATCTGCAATACTAATCGTTTTATTTTCTTTATCTAAATCAATGGTAATTTTTAAATCATCACGATTGATTTGCCCTAATTGTTCAGTTAATGATTTATAATATAGTTTATCAATCGCATCACTTGCATTAGAAATAATCTCTCTTAAAAAGATTTCTTTATGTGTATAAATTGAGTTAATCATTAAATCCATTAATCGTTTTGATTCTGCTTTAAACGCTTTTTTCTTTGCCATTATATTACCTCCTATTAGCACTCATTACTAGTGTCTGCTAATAGTATAACGCTTTGGTTTGGCACTGTCAACCATGAAGTGCTAATTTTCATAAACTTTATTGTATCCTCTTATCATTGTACTTATTTTATGCTAAAATTGCTATGCAAAAAGGGGACAGTATATGAATATTTTTATTTTACTTATGCTCATCATGGCTTTATTTGGTTTACTTGATAAAATGCTTAATAACTATTTTCATGTGGCTACAGCGTTTGACAATGCTTTAAAATCAATGGGTAATATTGCCATTTCCATCATCGGTTTTTATTGTATTGCGATTACTTTTATCCAAACAAACCAATCCTTGTTTACTTCTATATCTGAGTATCTACCAATTGATCCAGCAATCTTTATCGGTTGTCTGCTCGCCCCAGATATGGGTGGTTTTTCAATTGTTCAACAATTAACGACTTCTAATGAAATGCTCTTATTCGCTGGTATTTTATTAAGCTCTACCTTAGGAGCTACCCTTAGTTTTCAATTACCTATTTTCTTAGGTGCTCTTGATAAAAAAGAAATTACACCCTTTATTCGTGGGCTTTTGTATGGTCTTTTAACATTACCAGCAATCTTGCTTATCACTGCTTTTTTATTACCGATTTCACATTGCATACTGAACGTATTACCAATCATTATTCTTTGTCTATTATTAGCCATTGCACTCTTTCTTGCTTATGAAAAAACAATACACTATTTATACATATTTGCTAATATCATAAAAATGATCAGTCTTTTCTTTTTTGCCCTCGTAATACTTCAACTCTTTTTTACCTCTTTAAAGATTACAAGTATTGCCTTAATACAAGAAGCCGTCCTCATCGTATTAAAAATGACGATCATTGTTTGTGGTTCTATGGTCCTTTGTGAACTTATCTTACGAAAAGGAAAAAAACAAATTAATCAAATCGCTTCGCTATTAAAAATTAATGATGTTGCCTTGATTGGTTTATTATTAAGTTTCGCTACCAGTTTAGCGATGATTCCCCTATTCAGTAAAATGGATCGCAAGGGAAAACTAATGAATGCTGCCTTTTCATTTAGTGGTGCGTATGTCTTAGGTGGGCAATTAGGCTTTGTTGCCAGTGTTACATCAAGTATGAATACAAATATCTATATCATAGTAAAACTAGCAGCTGGACTATTAGCTCTTATTGTAACCTATATCATTGAAAATAAAACACCTTCTCATCATTGAGAAGGTGTTTTTAAGGTTTACACTTTTACAAATAAAAAGCATCAATCACTAAATGTTAATTTGATTTTTTCCTGTTTTCTTCGCCTCATACAATGCTTGATCGGCTTTGCTAATCAACTGTTCTAAGTGCATTGAAGGCAAATATTTGGCAATCCCAATACTAAGAGAAGAAAAAATTTCTCCTTGTTTATGAGCAATTCCTTTTTGGTAGAAACATCTAATTTCTTCACAAACTTGCTGTACTTCATCAGAAGTTTTATTGATAAATAAAAGGCAAAATTCATCGCCTCCAAAACGGAAAGGAACAATCTGCTCCCCATAGGAAAGCAAAATATTGGCTAAGAAAATTAAAACATCATCACCGACTAAATGTCCATAGGTATCGTTCACTGCTTTAAAATCATCAATATCAAGTAATGCCATATATACTTGTTTATTTTTATACTCCACAATCGTTTGAAAATACGTTGTTAAAGCATAGCGATTAAACACTTTGGTCAACGCATCTTTTTCTACTTTTCGTTTTAAATCATAACGTTCCATATCTTTTCTTATAATTCTAATTTGTTTTCTTCGTTCAAATTTGATAATCAATACGGCAATCGCACAAAAGCCAGCTAAGCAAAGACAGCCCATCAAGTTATCCATAAGTTGAAATTCATTTTGAAATTTATGTGGATCCCAAACGATAAATTGTGTGCTAGAAAACTTTAAAATAATAGAAAGCACAGAAATATTCAATGTTAATTTATAATTTCCATAAATAATCGTCATTAATATAGCGACTACATAAATAATATCAATACTGCCAAACTGGGAATGGACAAATGACAAAATAAAGCAGATGAAAACTAATCCGATTGCATTCGTATAGTATTGCATTGCTAAATGGTTGCTCTTTTTAATCACCAATGTACAAATTAATATAATAATAAAATTTAATATCGAAGGAAATAGCAAATATTTAATAAAATAATAGGTTGCATCAACATTAATCATCGCTTGTTGTTTTAAAGTGAAAAACATGATAAACTCTAAAAAACATGCCATACAAATAATGCCTAAATTAATATAGTAATGATATGCTAGCCAATGTCTTGATATTTTTTCATTTTCTTTTTCTAATAATTGTGAAAATAATTGGTTTTCATTTTTTGTCCTCATACTATATCCTTTCCTTGTATACTATATGATATTATGATATTACAAATTTAACATATAAGCAATGAACAATTTAGTAGTTATTGCCATTATTTTAAGATGATTGTATTACTTTCTATGTATATTTGAGATAGTATACTTAAAACTGCCCTTTTCCTTTCCTTATAACATAGAAAAACCTCTCTGTGATACAGAAAGGCTTTTTTACTTTATTACATTGCTTCGTGCATTGTACGACTAATGACATCATCTTGCTGTTCTTTTGTTAATTTATTAAAGTTAACAGCGTATCCTGATACACGAATCGTTAATTGTGGATATTTTTCTGGGTGTGCTTGTGCATCAAGTAATGTATCACGATTAAACACGTTGACATTTAAATGGTGTCCACCACTTTGTGCATATCCATCAATCATTGTTACTAAGTTATCGATCTTATCTGACATAAATTTATCCTCCGTTATGATTAATCTTCATCTTTACCTAATGCGTTAGGTACAATTGAGAATGTATTAGAAATACCATCTCTTGAGTATTCATATGGTAATTTAGCAACGGATTCTAATGACGCTACTGCACCATGTGTATCTCTACCATGCATTGGGTTCGCACCTGGAGCTAAAGGTTCTCCAGATTTTCTACCATCAGGAGTATTTCCTGTTTTCTTACCATATACAACATTTGAAGTAATTGTTAAGATACTCATTGAAGGAACACCATTTCTGTATGTTCTGTGTTCTTTGATCTTGTTCATGAAGTTCTTCACTAATCCTGCTGCTAATTCATCAACACGATCATCGTTGTTTCCATATTTAGGGAAATCACCTTCTACTTCATAATCTACTGCAATTCCATCTTCATCACGAATAGCTTTTACTTTCGCATATTTAATCGCTGATAATGAGTCAGCTACACAAGATAAACCAGCAATACCAGTAGCAAAGAATCTTCTTACATCATGATCATGTAAAGCCATTTCAAGTGCTTCATATGAATATTTATCATGCATGTAGTGAATGACATTTAATGTATTTACATATAGTCCAGCTAACCAATCCATCATTTGATCGTATTTCGCCATGACTTCATCAAACTCTAAGTATTCAGAAGTAATTGGTTCCATTCTTGGTGAAACCTGAATTTTTTTCTTTTCATCAACTCCACCGTTGATTGCATATAATAAACATTTTGCAAGGTTTGCACGAGCTCCAAAGAACTGCATGTCCTTACCAACTTTCATACAAGATACACAACAAGCGATACAGTAGTCATCACCCATTTCAATTCTCATCAAGTCATCGTTTTCATATTGAATAGAACTTGTTTCAATGGAAATTTTTGCACAGAAACGTTTGAAGTTCTGTGGTAATCTTGTTGACCATAAAACTGTTAAGTTTGGTTCTGGTGCTGGTCCTAAGTTCACTAATGTATGTAATACTCTAAATGAGTTTTTAGTTACTAATGTTCTACCATCTAATCCCATACCACCAATGGATTCAGTAACCCAAGTTGGATCTCCTGAGAATAATTCATTGTATTCAGGTGTTCTCATGAATTTAACTAAACGTAATTTCATAATGAAGTGATCCATTAATTCCTGTGCTTCTTCTTCACTAATCACACCATTTTCTAAATCTCTTTGAATATAAATATCTAAGAATGTAGAAGTACGTCCAAGCGACATCGCTGCCCCATTTTGATCTTTTACAGCAGCTAAATAACCAAAGTACACTGCCTGAATTGCTTCTTGTGCACTCGTTGCTGGTTGTGAAATATCGCAACCATAAATGTTAGCCATTTCTTTTAATGCTTGTAACGCTCTAATCTGTTCTGCAACTTCTTCACGTTCTCTAATTCTTTCTTCTGTCATTGACCCTAACAATACAGAATTTAATAACGCTTTCTTATCTTCAATTAAGAAATCAACACCGTATACGGCAATACGACGATAGTCCCCTACAATACGTCCACGTCCATACGCATCTGGCAATCCTGTAATAATTGCACAAGTTCTTGCACGACGCATTTCAGGAGTATATGCATCAAATACACCCTGATTATGTGTTTTACGATATTTAGTAAAAATTTCTTTAATTTCAGGATCTAATGTAAAGCCATATTCAGCTAATGCACTTTCACTCATTCTAATACCACCAAAAGGCTGTAATGAACGTTTGAAAGGTTTATCTGTCTGGAACCCAACAATTTTTTCTAAATCTTTGTTTAAGTATCCAGCTGCATGTGAAGTTAAAGAAGATACAATTTTTGTATCTGCATCTAATACACCACCAGCTTCTCTTTCTTGTCTGTTTAAATCACTGACCTGATCCCATAATTTTTTTGTCGCTTCTGTTGCATCTGCCAAGAAGCTATCATCACCCTCATAAGGTGTATAGTTTTTCTGGATAAAATCTCTAACATTGATTTCTTTACTCCATTTACCAAGTTCAAATCCTTGCCATCCTTTATACATATTTTACCTCTTTCTATTTCCTTTATGTATGAGCATTATCACTCTACCGCTAGCTATTGTAACACATCAAAAAATGATTGTCATCTAAAAATGTAAGCGTTTTTCTACTTTTCAAAATGTAAGCGTTTACCTTTATTTTATTGCCTTTTTTCGATGCTTTTCAACCATCGTATCCACATAGATTTCAAAGATTTCCTCAGGCTGATACCCCTTGATTTTACTAATCAAATTTCCATGACTTGTAAGCAAAATCGTCGGTACCACTTCGACTTCATAATAATCATTGATCTTATAATTACTTTCATCTACCTCGACAAAATATACATCAATGTCATCTCTTTCTTTTTGCAACTTTTTCACCATTGGATACATACTAATACAATTTGCACAACCTTCTCCTGAGATCAGTGTAATCGCAAAATCACTCGCTGCTAATATTTCTTTAAAGTTATCATTTTTAAGCATTTGTTTTCACTCCTAATATTTTCTTTGCTCTTTCTATATCTTGTTTACTTGGGGCTTGCACATCTTTTAGTGGATATGCGATCCCTAGCTTTTCATACTTTGTAACTCCTAATGTATGATAAGGTAATACTTCTACCTTCTCCACATTGTGTAACGTATCAATAAACGATCTTGTCTTTTCTAAATCTTCTATATTATTTGTATAAGTATCCACTAATACATGACGAATCCACACTGGCTTATGCTGTTCATCTAAATATTTCGCAAATGCTTTAGGACGACTTGCGGATAAACCAGTAAGTGCTTTATGCTTATCTTCATCAATATGTTTAATATCTAATAAAAATAAATCACATACCTTTAATAGTTCATCATACTTTGCTATGGTATCTAAGTCATCAGGATTAAAATAAATCCCTGAAGTATCACAACATGTATGCAATCCTTCATTTTTTAATAAGGTAAACAATTCAATCACAAAATCAATTTGTGCTAATGGCTCTCCCCCACTCACTGTAACACCACCTTTACGAATATAGTTGATGTATTTCATAATCTGTTTATAAACATCTTTTGCACTATATTCCTTTCCTTGTGCAAAATCCCATGTATCAGGATTATGACAATATTTACAACGCAATGGACAGCCCTGCATAAAAACAACGAAGCGTACACCAGGTCCATCAACAGTGCCAAAACTTTCAAAAGAATGTATCTTTGCCAAATTCATCTACCTCATTTCTGTAAGCATTATCATTATACCACAGTCCTATTTTTTTTCATTTGATTTACCTTATTTTTTCACTTTTGATTGATTGCTTTTTATCGCAATAACTTTTATACTAATAGTATTGAAATGAGGATAAGGCAATGAAAGAAATATTAGATGAAGCAGGAATGAAACGATCATTAGTACGAATTACCCATGAAATATTAGAAAGAAATAAAGGAGTAGACAATACGATCTTAGTTGGGATTCAAACCAGAGGGGAATTTATCGCCAAACGATTACAAGCAAACATTGAACAATTTGAAGGAAAAAAAATTCCTTGTATCTCTTTAGACATTCATTACTGGCGTGATGATGTGCTTGAAAAAGCGACTCCCCCAGCTTTGAACATTGATGTACAAGATAAAAAGATTATCCTTGTGGACGATGTATTGTTTAAAGGCAGAACGGTACGAGCTGCAATGGACGCGATTATGTCTTTTGGACGTGCTAAAGAAATACAATTAGCTGTCTTAGTTGATCGAGGACATCGTGAATTACCAATTCGTGCTGATTATGTAGGAAAAAACATTCCTAGTTCCATTCATGAAGCAATTAAAGTAAAAGTCAAAGAAATTGATAAAATAGATGGCATTTATATTATGTAAGGAGGAAATTACAATGAAAGATTATGTATTAACATTCGCAAAAACAATATTAAATATTGATAGCCCTACTGGCTATTGTAAGAACGTCATTAATTATGTAGAAAAAGAAGCAAAGGATATGGGGTATTACACTTGCCGCAACGAAAAAGGCAATTTGCAGATTTACGTCAATGGTAAAAGTGATAAAACAATTGGTATGTGTGCCCATGTCGATACCCTAGGCTTAATGGTAAGAAGTATAAAAAGTGATGGAACGCTTGCCTTCACCAATATTGGTGGTCCTATTATTCCTACTTTAGATGGAGAATATTGTCGTATTCTCACAAGAGATGAAAAAGTGTATACAGGAACGATTTTAAGCAACTCCCCTGCGGCACATGTCTTTGATGATGCTAGTAGTGCCACTCGTAAATGTGAAACGATGAATGTTCGTTTAGATGAAGTAGTAAAAAGTAAGGAAGATGTTGAAAAACTAGGTATTTGTAATGGGGATTATATTGCCATTGATCCTAAAACAACCATCACTGAAAGTGGCTTTCTAAAATCACGTTTTTTAGATGATAAATTAAGTGTTGCTTGTTTGTTTAGTGTTTTAAAAGAAATCAAAGAAAAAAATATCACCCCAAAAGATAATATCATCATGATTATTTCTACCTATGAAGAAGTTGGTCATGGAAGTAGTAATATTCCTAGTGAAATTAGTGAACTATTAGCAGTAGATATGGGTTGTATCGGAGATGATCTCTCTTGTAGTGAATACGATGTTAGCATTTGTGCAAAAGACTCTAGTGGTCCTTACGATTATGAATTAACATCACACTTAATCCAACTTGCCAAAACACACAACCTAAGCTATGCAGTAGATATTTATCCTTATTATGGTAGTGATGTCAGTGCTGCTTTGCGTGGTGGAAATGATATGAAAGGGGCATTAATCGGTCCTGGTGTTCACGCTTCTCATGGTATGGAAAGAACACATTATGAAGCCATTAAAAATACGATTCAATTAATCTTAGCATATATTCAATAACGCCCAGCAAACGCTGGGTTTTATGTTACAATTATTTTTAATCCTGCTGTACTTCCCTAGCCTAAATAAAGCAAATTCTGTTATAATAGCTAGGAAAGAGAGTGATAAGATGAAAGAATACAATTTAGATGTCCTATATACAGGATTTGATGATCCAAAGTATAAAGAGGACTTTCAAGCATTAGAAGATGTATGCAAACAGATGAACGAGTATAGTGATAACTTAAGCATACCTAATCAAAAAGAAACAGTGATTACCATTTTAAAATTAAGTGAACAGCTACAATCTTTAGTAGAGGACTTGTTTACCTTTATTGAATTAAAACTAGCCATTCATACTTCCAATCAAAAGGCGATTAACGATAATGATCGCTTAACACAACGATTGAGTACGATTACTAAAACAGCCACATGCTTTGATCAATACATTATCGCTTGTGATGATTTAGAACGTTTTATCAAAGAAGATGATTTCTTAAAAAACTATGCATACTATTTATTACAAATAAAGAAAAGTGGAAAATACTTATTAGATGACAAGGTAGAAGAAGCGATTGCTAAAATGAATCGTAATGGTGGTTTAGCCTTTGAAAAACAATGGGATTATTTAACGAGTACCTTAGAAGTAGAAATGGAAGGTAAATCATATACATTATCTGCGATAAGAAATTTTGCGTATGATAGTGATCCAGCCATTAGAAAAAAAGCCTTTGAAGCAGAACTGAAAGGATATGAGAAAATTAAAGATGCGATTGCCTTTTCTTTAAACAGCATCAAAGGACAAGTTAACACCTTATGTGAAATGCGTGGCTATGAAAGTGCATTAGCACAAGCATTAGATGCTTCTGATATGAAACAAGAAACATTAGATGCAATGTTGACAGCCATGAAAAAATACATGCCAAAATTCAGACAATATTTAAAACGCAAAGCAAAATTGTTAGGACATGAAAATGGACTTCCTTTTTATGACTTATTTGCAACGATTGGTGAAGATGATAAAAAATATAGTATTGAAGAAGCAAAAGATTATCTAGTAAGCAACTTTGCTAAATTCTCAAGTGAATTGGCAGAAATGGTAGAAAGAGCCTTTGATGAACAGTGGATTGACTTTTATCCTCGTAAAGGAAAAGTAGGAGGTGCTTTCTGTTATAATTTACCAAAATACAATCAATCAAGAGTACTAACAAACTATGATGGTCATTTTAGTGATATTGTTACATTAGCCCATGAATTAGGTCATGCCTTCCATGGACAACAAATTGCTCCTCATTTACCATTAAATCACGAGTATTCTATGCCTGTTGCAGAAACAGCAAGCACTTTTAATGAAAATCTAATTATGAATATCGCAATTAGTGAAGCAACAGGCAACACTAAAATTGCCTTAATGGAAAATCAATTACAAGATACAACACAAATTATCCTAGATATTTATTCACGCTTTCTCTTTGAAAGTGAAGTGTTTGAACGCCGTAAAAAAGAATTTTTATTTGCTCCACAACTAGAGGAAATAATGATCAATGCACAAAAAGAAGCATATGGTGATGGCTTAGACCAAAATACCCTACACCCTTATATGTGGGTATGTAAATCACACTACTACTCAACAGGATTAAGTTTCTATAACTTCCCTTATGCCTTTGGTGGCTTATTTGCACGAGGTTTATATGCTTTATACCAAGAACAAAAAGAAACCTTCTTACCTAAATATAAGGAAATGCTATATGCAACTACGATTAGCAGTGTAGAAGATTGTGCTAAAATAATGGGCATTGATTTATGTGATCAAGCATTCTGGGAAAAATCATTAGCCAGCTATTGTGAAGTGATTGATGCCTTCTTAGAAGCAACAGAATAACCATTACAACAAGAAAGTAGGACCATTTTAAGTCCTACTTTTTATTATTTTATAAAGGTTACAATCGCTTTAAATAAATCGCCATCTACTTCCACTTTAAAGGTTCCACCTTGTAAGTTTGTAAAGCTTTTTGCAATGGCTAAGCCTAATCCACTACCACCCGTATTTCTTGAAGTATCTCCTTGTACAAAACGTTCGCATAATTCATTTTCATCGACAAATATCTCATTCGCTGAAATATTTTTAAAAGTGATGACTACTTTAGAATCCATATTTTGTACATCTATATACACTCTTGTATGATCTAGTGCATACTTACTAATATTCACTAACAGATTTTCAAAAATACGATATGTTTTAGAACTATCTAGTGTATACACAATTTTTTCATCTGAGAAATTCATCTTAAAGTCTAACTCTTTTTCCTGTAATCGATCCAAGTTTTCAAAATACGCTTGTTTAATCAGTGATACAATGTCCACCTCCATTACATTCAATTTCACATTTCCACTGTTCACTTTACTAACTTCAAACAAATCATCAATGAGATTTTTTAAACGCATTGAATTGCGATCTAATGTAGCGATATATTCTTGTCGCTGTGTTTCACTTAAATCAGGATTTTTTAATAAATCAACATAGGTAATAATGGAAGTAAGTGGTGTTTTTAAATCATGGGATACATTAGAAATCAACTCTGTTTTCATTCTCTGTGATTTCACTTCTTCATTCACAGCCTTTTCAAACCCATCTTTAATATTAGAAAATTCATCTCTTAATGAATTAAACATTCCTAAGTCATCTTTAATATCCACATCAAATTCCCCATTTGATATTTTCTTTGTTGCAGTTAATAAAACTTCATAATCATCTCTTACACTATTCATCTTATTACGCAATAAGACAAACAATACAATCGAATAAATAAGTGATAGGAAAATATTAAAGCCAAACATAAGACACATGAGCAATACAACAACAAAATTAATTCCTACTACTTTTAAAATGGATTGATTTGTTGAATCATCTAAATCAAATTGCAATGCACGATGCATGATGTTTTTTGCACTACGATACACATAACCAATTAGGCAATCTTCTTTAATAAAACGTTTGATTCCTTTTTCAAACAACAGCTTAATCGCATAGACAGCTAACATGATAAGATAGAATAATACCATACAACAAGCAATAATCATCGCAAATGGAATCATATCCGCAAAATCTTTTAAACCAATTTCTTTCGCAAATGAAAGTAAATATCCATTTGCTTCTGCTTCTAATACCTCTACTATGGCAACAACCATTCCAGTACCTAAAAGCGTTCCTCCAGCTAATAAGACTTCTAATTTTAAACGCATTAAGTTTCTAAAACTTGACATTTGTTTTAAATAACGCATTGGCACAAACAACATATACAAGATGGATACTGCACTTGCAAATAATAAGACAAACAATAAACGATCACTGAAATTATAATGATCATAATATGTGGTACTAGCATAAATTTCTCCATGATTACTCACTAGTTTAGTAGGAATCGCTAATACGATAGAAATATCTTTAGGATTATTTAACACAACACTAATACTCCCATCATCACTCAATCCTTCTACTTTGCTAGTCAATGACTTATCATATAAATCACGATTATAATGATCCATGTCTAAATAGAAAGTACCATTATAACTATTTTTTTTGAACCAATCAAAATGATTGAGATACTTTCTTTCTGTATTTTCCTTTTTGATCGTATCATTCATCGGTACATGAAAGCTTACATTTCCTTCATGGTCAAAATCAACTTGCAATAACCATTGATACTTTTTTTGCGAATCATCTTGCATTATCGCAAATAAATCATCACTGACATTATTCACATTTTGCCCATTTGCTTTATTGATTGCTTGATATTTCAAATTAACTTCATTTGATAACATATCATACCATTGATTAAATGTACTATTAAAAACGTCTTTATCTTGTTCACTTAATGCTATTTTTGTACTCGCAAAGCGATCATAAGGGCTGCTATCTTGTGTTTTCGTTAAATTATCACTAATTACATAAATTGAATCATTGATAATATCAGCACCGCTTAATTGTTCATAAAAATCATTTTCTTGTATTTTATCTGTTTGTTTCTCTTTAAAATTTGTACATGCTATATAGACACTTGCCGAACAAGCAAATAACACAAAAATTGTACACAAAGAAACAATGATCTTACTTTTCTTCATTTTCCTTTTCTCCTTTTACTGTTTTTCTATTTTATAACCTACACCCCAAACCACTTTTAAATAGCGTGGTGCTTTAGGGTTAATTTCTATTTTTTCACGCAAATTACGAATATGCACCATTACCGTTTCTGTATTAATGGCTGCTTCTTTCCACACACTTTCATAAATTTGATCCGCTGAAAACACCTTCCCTGCATTTTCCATTAATAACTCTAAGATCTTAAATTCAATCGGTGTAACCCGTATTTCCTTCCCATCGACAAATACTTCTTTTGTATCTATGTCAATCTCTAAACCTCCACTACTATAACGATTACTCACTTCTTCTTTTCGCTCTTCTAACATCGTTAAAAATTTATGATAGCGTCTTAACTGCGAAGATACCCTAGCTAATAATTCCATGGGTACAAATGGTTTTGTTACATAATCATCTGCCCCGATATTCAAACCTGTAATTTTATCTATATCTTCCGATTTAGCAGATAAAATAATGATAGGAAAATCATATTTCTTGCGTACTTTCATCGTCATGGTAATGCCATCCATAATTGGCATCATCACATCTACTAAAGCTAAATGAATATCATACTTTTCAATCATGTCTAAACCTTCTTGTCCATTGTTTGTCTTATATACATGATACCCCTGATTATTTAAATAGATTTCAATCGCATCTGCTATTTCCTTTTCATCTTCCACTACTAAAATGTTGTATTCCATAAACATACCCCTTTTCTCAATATACTTATTATAACGATATTAAGTAAAGAATTATAGTTTATAATTCGAAAGAATTTCTAAAGATTTGTTTTAGAATAGTGATTTAAACTGTGAATCTTCACTTTATACAAGTATAATCCTACTAATGAAAACAGTGCAGTTACTACAAATACAAAGATGGTAAATTCATATTGTTCCATACCTAACGCATTGCCACCAATCGTAGAGGAAATAACAGATGGGATTCTTGCAAGACTAGAGATGATTAAAAATTTAGATAATTTCATATTGGTTAAGGGCATGAAATAAGTGATGATGTCTTTAGGGGTACCTGGAATAAAAAAGGCGATAAAGACAAGGTAATCCAGACGTTGTGTATGATTTAAAAAACTTACTTCTGATAATTTCTCTTTGCCGATCAGTTTGTCAATAAAACGAATACCAAACTTATTCACAAAAGCATAAATGATTGCAGAACCTAATGCTGCCCCTAATAGACATAGAAACATTCCTGAAATAGAACCATAGACAAAACCTGCCATTACTTCCACAATTTCTCCTGGTAAAAAAACAAATACTACTTGCAAACTCATCACTAAGAGAAGAATCAAATAACCAAAGATACCATAACCTTGTAAATATGCTTTTAACTGTTTAGGGCTTTGTAGAAAATTCATCATCGGTTCATACAGGAATAAACAAACCATTCCCATCACCACAATACTCCCTACGATCACACATATCATTTTTTTATTTTTTTTAATGAAATCCATCTTATCACATCTCCTTAATTCTAGTATGGCTTTATTCACATAAAACTTGTGCAAGTATTTCCTATCTACACATATAGAATAAAACAAAAATTTAAAGAGGCTGTTTTGATAAAACGAAAGAAAAACAAAAAATTTTTTTAACAAATAAAAAAACACAGATGCTAGTATGACACCTGTGTTTATCTATCGCTTATAATATATTATTTATTAATTACGCTTTTTACATATTCATGTACTTCATCAGCAGTATCGAAGCTTAAGCATTTTGCAGCGACATCTTCCATTTCTTTCTTGCTTAATGAATTAATCACTTTTCTAGCTTTTAAGATAGAAGTTGCTGACATAGAGAATTCATCTAAACCAAGACCTAATAAAATTGCGGTTGCATCTGGTTCTCCTGCCATTTCTCCACACATTCCAGCCCACTTACCTTCTTTGTGTGCACCATCAATTGTCATTTTAATTAAACGTAAAATAGATGGGTTGTAAGGCTGGTATAAGTAAGAAACATTTTCACTCATACGGTCCGCTGCCATAGAATACTGAATTAAGTCATTTGTTCCAATTGAGAAGAAGTCAGCATATTTTGCGAATTGATCAGCCAATACTGCAGCTGCTGGAATTTCTACCATCATACCAACTTCAATATTATCACTAACAGCAATACCTTCAGCAATTAATTTCTGTCTTTCTTCTTCAAAAATTGCTTTTGCATCTTTAAATTCTTTGATTGTTGCAATCATTGGGAACATAATACATAACTTACCATAAACAGATGCACGACATAACGCACGCAACTGTGTACGGAAAATATCTGTTCTATCTAAACATAAACGGATTGCTCTATATCCTAAGAATGGGTTCATTTCTTCAGGGAATGTGAAGTAAGGCAATGTCTTATCTCCACCAATATCCAACGTTCTAACAACTACTTTTCTTCCACCCATACCTTCTAATACAGCTTTATAAGCAACAAACTGTTCTTCTTCTGTTGGGAATTCTTGTGAGTTCATGTATAAGAATTCAGTACGGTATAAACCAACACCTTCTCCACCATTGTTGATCACACCTTCTACATCATTTGGTGTACCAATGTTTCCTGCTAATTCAACTTGATGTCCATCAGTAGAAATAGATTTTGCATCTTTTAACACTTTAAGAGCTTCTTTTTCTTCTAGGAATGCTGCTTTTTTCTTTTCATATGTAGCTACTGTATCAGCATCTGGGCGTAATTCAACAACCCCTTCCACAGCATCCATCGCAATCATATCACCATGATTAGCTTCTTCTAAAATACCTGCACAACCAACAACTGCTGGAATTTCTAAACTTCTTGCCATAATAGCAGAGTGAGAAGTTCTTCCACCAATTGCTGTTACAAAACCTTTTGCAAATTCATTTAACTGTGCAGTATCACTTGGTGTTAAATCATGAGCCACAATGATTGAATCTTCACTAATTGCCCCTAAATCAGGAATCGTTACCCCTAAAATATTTGCTTTTAAACGGAACGTAACATCTTTAACATCGGCTGCTCTTTCTCTAAAATAATCATTATCCATTGATTCAAACATAGCAACGGTTGTATTTGCCACTGTTTCCGCAGCATATTCAGCGTTGACTTTATCATTTTCAATCATCGCAACAATCTGTCCTGAAAATTCAGGGTCCCCTGCCATCATTAAGTGAGCATCAAATACAGCGATTTCTTCTTCAGATAATTTACCTGCTTTACTCGCTCTTTCTTTAATTCCTTCAATATCTGTTTTTGTTTTTTCAAGAGCAGCATTGAACTTAGCGATTTCAGCACTTGTATCCACACCCTCTTTTTTAACAATATCCATAGCTGGAATTTCAAGTTTGTAAACTTTAGCAACAGCAACTCCTGCTGAAGCAGCAATACCTTTTAACATTTTCATTTCCTCCTAATATACTTTAAAAAGCTCTAAATTATTCTATTTAATTATAACAAACACTATCCATATAAGCAATGAAGAAATGCATCAATAGCACCATTTTTATACAGTTGATATTCTTCTTCACTCAGATAGGTTGCGTACCATTTTCCCTTATTTTCTTCCAAATATTCCTTTTGAATAATAAAGGCATATTCTAAACGCAACCCTTTTAAAATATGATCAACCTTCGTTTTAAGCGTTAAGCAATGATACACACCCTCTTTTTCACTCACACTAGAAAACGCATCATTTTTCACAAGGCATAAGGAATCACGATACATCACACCAATGTTCTTCACCAGCTTTTCTTTATTTTGTACAGTAATCTCATCAAGATTCATAAGTAGACCCTCCTACTTATATATATGCCAAAATTTTCATTTATTTGAAAAAAGATGAAATTTTTTTACTTTATTTTAATTTTGCGTCTTTCATTGCTTTTGTCCAAGGGTAATAGGAACTCGTTTTAAAATTTTTCACACGTTTATTGTATATATCAAATTTCTGTGTTGCATAAATAGGTACATTTACATATTCATTATGAATGATAGTTGCTATTTGTAAATACAATTGTTCTAAATTAGTTTCATCAAAACTAAAGCGTCCTTCATCTAATAGTGCATCTAATTCAGCATTCCTATACCTTGCTAAATTACGTCCATTATTTTCTGCACTTGATGAATGAAACAAAGTATATATAGAGTCTAAATCATCACTAGAGAAAACAGAGCTTAAAACAAATGCATGCCACTCATCAATCTTTTTATCATTGGTTGCTTCACTTATCATCGTATGAAAATCAACATTCGTAATTTTAAGATCCACACCGATTGCTTGCCAATCTTTCTTCCACATTGCAATCAATGTATCTGCTATTTCCTGTTCCTCACTCACCATCACTTTAATGGTTAATTTTTGTTTATCCTTATAACGATAGCCATCTTTACCAACTAGCCAACCTGCTTCCTTCAACACTTTTTTCGCTTGTTTGATATTATAATGATCCTCTTCTAGTGTATCCAACTGCTCTTCATTAGTTACATACGGCTTTAAAAGTGAAGCAGGGTTTTGAAAAATCTGTGGTACATACGCTAAAGAAAGATAATTGGCACAATCCTCACAAGCAAAATATTGATTGACAAACTGCTCACGATCAAAGGCAAGCGTTAATGCTTTTCTAACTTCACGATCTGCGGTTGCCCCACTTTCACAATTCAGCGTTAACCATGTAATTCCTGCATTTTCATATTGGTTAAGCAATACATCATTATGATTACTTGCATCACTAATCAAGGCTGGCGAATCAACACCACTCAAAAGATCAATATTTCCTTTTTCTAATTCCAGCATACTCGTAGCATCATTGACAGTTTTAATATTAATCTTCGCAATTTCATATCCACCACGATCATACTGTTTATTTTTCACTAATACAGCCCCATAATCCGTATACTCTTTCAGCACATAAGGTCCACTACCAACTGCTTTATTCCCTTGCTTTTTAATCGTTTCTAAATCCCCTTTTTGATAATCAGGAAATGATTGTTTACACATAATTCCTAAAGAAGCTAAAGCGTCAATATTACTACGATACCCTTCTTTAAAATGAAACGTAATGGTATCATTATCGATCACTTCAATCCCTGAAAAAGTATCACTTTGCTTATTGACATACTCATCAAAGCCTACCAAGTTTCTTACAATATTATCATAAGGTCCATCATATGCTGGATCAGCTAATAAACGAAAAGTGAAAGCTACATCATCAGCACTCAACTTTTCACCATTAGAAAACTTAATGCCCTGTTTTAAATGAAACGTATACGTTTTATAATCTTCACTGATTTCAGGTAATGCTGTGGCTAAAGAAGCAACACGATTGCCTTGTTCATCTCTACTCAACAAAGAATCATAAATTAAATCCGTTACATAACTATCATAAATGCTAGTTACATAAAGAGGCGTAAATGTACCACTTAAACTAGGAACACCTACACCTAATATATCGCTATTATCCACTTTCTTCTCATTACCACAACCACTAAGTACAAAACCAATGCATAGCACTAATAATAAAGAAAGCCATCTTCTTATTTTCATCTGCATCACTCCCTATCATTATTATAAAGGGAAATGCCAACTTTAACCAGCAAAATAATACTTCGCAAAATAAAAATTTCAGCAATCTTTATTTTTCAATTTTTCACGAATAAATACTCGCTTTAACAATTTTGTATTCAACGGATATAAGGGATACATATAAGAGCGTCCTAAAGCACTTTTGGATAGAAACATAAGGTAAATAAGAAAGAGGATTCCTGCAATAAAACCATATAGTTTAAATAGCAGGGTTAACACTAATAAAAGCATACGCATAAACTTCGTCGCATACCCAATTTCATAACTTGCCTGTGTAAAATTAGCCAATGCCACAAATGCCATATAAAAAATAACTTCCCCATTAAACCAACCTGCTTTAATCGCAAACTCACCTAAGATTAAAGCACCAATCACACTAAAAGAACTCGTTAGTGATTGTGGTGTATTTAATGATGCCATCTTAATCGCATCAATGCCAAATTCCATTAATAGTAATTGGATAAAAACAGGAATATGCAAATCATCTTCAATGGCTAAAAACTGTAAGTAATCTGGTAAAGAATCCATGTATTGCAATAGTACATACCAAGTAGGTGTTAATAATAGCGTTACAAAGAAAACAGCGATACGGATTAATTTTAAATAGGTGCCAATCAGTGGCAAAGAATAATAATCTTGTGCCTCATCAAAGAAATCAAAAAAAGAAATCGGTAAAATTAAACAAGAAGGAGAATTATCTAATAGTAAAACAATTTGCCCTTCTAATAAATAAGAAGCAGCTACATCAGGTCGCTCACTATATTTAACCTTAGGAAAAGGATCATACCATTTATGTGGTATCAGTGCTTCACTTAAACTTTCTTGTGCCATAGTTAATGCCTCTACATCAATTTTATTAATCTTTTCTTTGATTTTTCGCAATACTTCATGATCTACTTTATGATCCATATACACAACCACAAGATCACTTTTTGATAGTTTACCAACCTGCATCAGCTCTACCTTTAAATGTGGATCACGAATTCTTCTTCTAATCAAAGCCATGTTAAAGACTAATGTTTCCACAAAACCATCACGACTTCCTCTTAAAACACGATCATCTTTTGGTTCTTCCACAGAACGTAAGGGATAGGTTCTCGCATCAATGACAATCGCTTTTTTAAACCCTTCCACCAATAAAACCATTGGACCACTTAACACTTGATCCACTAACTGCTCAACACAATCGTTTACTTCCACTTCTACATAAGGAATCAATCGCTTTTCAAAATAAGCACTATCTTTACTTTGTATTGCTTTTACACAATCTTCCTTTAATAAAAATTCCATGATTTTTTCAATAATCTCATCTTTAATAAAAGCATCAACAAAAAAGAAACTACATCTATATTCACTTACCATTAATTCTCGACAAACAATATCAAAATTAGCACTAACATCTAATCGCTTCGATAATACATTTATATTCTCATCATAGTTTTGACTTAACTTCATGGTTCACCTCTCTTTTAGTGTAACCAACATACTCTTTGCTATTCAATATTGACATTATAAACAACTTCTACTAAAGTAAACTTATGAAATTATTAAAACCTACCAATAAAATAGAATGGTGTTTATGTATCAGTGGTTTATTTCTATTACCACTCTTTTCACTTTATCTAGCAAGTCAAGCATCTTTGTTTTATGAGAATTTAACCTATGTCGGTAATCTAGCCATGAATCGTTCATTATTTATCATATGGGGTATTTTACAATCTTTATACTACTTTATCTGTTTTTATTATTTCACGATAAAAACAACACTGCTGCATAAAAATTTTCTTTACATCAGTGGCTTTTGTACACTTTTAAGTATCATTGCTTTTTTACTTCCCTATCAAAACCACAGTGCAGATATAGTATCACAACTCCATGTATATGGTAGTATGCTATCTTGTATCATTACCTATATCATTATCTTATACATCATTAAAAAAACAGCTGACTATGACTATGTATTCTTTCAACACAGTAAAAACATCGTCTTTCTCATTTTAACAATGTTCGCCTTTTGTATTATCTTACTCGGTGATATTTCTACTTTAAGTGAACTTATTCTTCTTGATGGATTAAATCTAATCTTTCTTTATTTCATTCTTTATCCTTAAAAAAACGATATTCACAAAAATATCGTTTTTTTACATCATTATTTCACTATTTTTCTTTTTAGTGTTAATCCACTAATCACAACCAATGCAAAACCTAGTAATAACCATAATTCATTCGTATGACTAGAATCCCCTGTTTCCACCTTTTTATCATTAATTTGATCAGCAGGAGTTGTTTTTTCTACATCTTCATACACTAACGCATACGTTGAAAACTTATCCGTTGTAAAACTTAATACACCATTTGTTAAAGTTGTTTCTAACACTTCACTCTTTCCATCATGAAGTCGAATAACATAGAATGTTCTACCTTCTTTCATTAATTGATCAGGTAAAGCTATTTGGAATGTCAACGGTTTATTTGTCTGTGTCAATTGTTCAATCACTTGTCCATCAACCTCAACAAACACACTTAAATCTAAATAGTCTACAACTTTCATATTCTTTTTAGCAACAAACGATTGAATCTGTTTCACTTCTTCTTTAACAACTTCACTAACTTTTGTTAAATCAATTTTTTCAGCACGCACATTTGTCGCAACTTGCTTACCATTTTTAATTGCATTCACAATCACTTCTTTTGTTTCCTTAGAAACACTATCACTAATCACTTGTTTGACTTCTTCTTTATCACTGACACCAATCACTACTTCTTCTTTATCATGTGTCGTATCAATACTAGGTACAATTACATCAACCTTTGTATCATCAATCACTTCTTCTTTTACTTTTGTCCATTTCGCAACTAATGTAATATCTTCACTAATCACTGTATTAAAATCAAACTTCTGATTATTTAAATACCAACCATCAAATGTGTACCCTTGTTTTGTCGGAGTTGCTGGTTCACTAACCTTTTCCCCCTGTACTACTTCTTTTGTTGTTGTCGTATCGCCATCTTTGAAAGTAACAATCTTTTTAACAATAGCTGGGCTTAAATTATTTGTTGTCATAACGTATGTACTATTATGATATATATCAAAAGCATAACTTCCATCAGCCTCACTAACTAAATTTGAATCAATCAACTGATATTCATTCTCACTCACTTGATAGTATACACTCATATTGTCTGAAATCTCATCTGAAGGGATTTGACTATTAACATCTTCACTACTCACTCTAATACGCATTTTCCCTGGTAACGTTCCATTCTCTGCAAAAACTAATTTATATCTATTATGTTTTAAATACTCTTTAATAAACTCATCTGCATAATTTGCTGTTTTTATATCAAATTGTTTTAAATACTCTTTGTAATACTCCATCTTAATATATTTTAATGTGGTATTATTTTTTTCTTCTTGGGTTTTTCCTTTGTTCATATTAAACAAATCAAGTGTGCTATCTTCCCCTTCTTTTACTTTATCATTTACAGCTATTTGCTTTATACTCATGTCTATATCTTTTGTTTGTTCATTTATATCTTTACCATTCACAACCCATTGTAATGCCATACTATTAAATGTCTGAAATACAACCGTAATGTTTTTCCCTTTAATAGCATCAAAAAAATCTTTATCTATGATTTGTTTATTTGAAATATCTAACAACACATAAGAACCCTCTTGCATATTTTTTACAATATTAATATACTCACCTGAATCAACATTCAGTTTCTTATCAAACTTATACAACTCTTTAAAAGAAATTGGATCAACTTTAGGCATACTCTTGATTGGATTATTAGGATTAGGGTTTTTAGCATACTCATCTATTTTGGTTTGATCAGAAGTATATGTAACCCTATTACCAGCTGTATCATTTAATGTAACTTCTATTATTTCTGCTTTTTCTAATCCTGAATATCTTCCACCATTACCAATTTGCACATAACCTACGATTTCATTAGTTCCCTCAACCCGCTTGTTACTAACAAAGCTTACACTTTCCACTTTTGTTTCACCATTTCTAGTAACTTTAGCCTGCATCATTGGTTGATAATTCATTGTACCTGAATTATCACTCATATCTATGCTGATCTTAGCTTTTGCTGGCAATGTTACATCTGTTGTCAGTACTTTAAACGAATTTAATACTGGTGGTTCCTTATCGCTCAAATAATTTGTAACTGTAAAATCAAATATAGATGGATTAAATGGTAAATCACTTAATGGTTTTATTTCAATATCAGAATTATCATCATTATTATCATTTGTGTAAATTGTAGTCTTAAAAGCATTTTGCTCATAATTTGCTGCACGCACTTCAATAGACTTTAAAGACCATTCATTATCAGAAAAACGAATAAGCTCATCAAAATAAAAAGTATTAGTAGGGTTATATTTATCCTGACTTATAAAAGTATCATGATTGTTATTTTTTGATTTGTAATTTAATGAATAAGTAACTTTATCATATTGTTCTGCATTTTCTACAGTAAAATGAATATCCTTTTCATAAGGTAAAGCAATAGCACCAATTTTATTACCTTCCATATTTACACTTGTAATGACTGGAGCCGATAGTGGATTTTTTGTTACGGCAATCGTATGTTCCCAACTACTTTTATAATCAACTACTGTAGTATTATTAGATAACACAAGTTTTACACTATTCAAAGTATACGTTCCTGTTGTTTCCCCATACTGTAACGATGATGTTTTTACACGATAAACTCCGTTCCCTTTATCTTCTAATTGATTACCAGGAACATTCATCATTAAGGATAGACTAACGCTAATAAAATGATCTTGTTCATCTTTGTATATTAAATTGATATTACTTATTGTTAAAGCATCTGCCTCCACTGGTTGTGTAACCTGAACCACATATTCTAAATTCATACCATCTTGTTTCGTTAAGTCAAGTTTTAACAACTCAGCTTTTGCAGTACTCTCTGCCTTTAGTGTGTGAAAATTAAAAACACTAAAAACAGAAAAAATCAAAGCGATTGTCAAAAACAAACAAATTTTACTCTTTACTCTTTTCATTCTCTTTTCTCCCTTTTCTCTTTACTAAAAAATACACACTAGCTATATTACCAGTGTGTATATAAATCAAATATAAGATTCATCTATTTGGTTATATTTACAGCTGGTTGTCTTTGTTTGCAAACAAAGTACACATAGCTAACCATACAAATTATACGTTTTATATGGTTTATTGATTGAAAAATTAGACATTTTATTTCATAAATAGTAAAATCAATTTAGATAGGAAATTGGTACATTTTGTAATCAAAAAGGTTATAAATTCATCGAAATAAAATGTCTACCTTTTAGAGCGTTTTTATATGAAAAAACCAGTGAATTAAGCCTTTATCTTACTCCACTGGTTATTTTTATTAATAAAGTGTTAACTTTCCATTGCTTCACTGTATTCTTCCCATAATTGCATCATCTGATTAATTTCATTATGTACATCATCTATCATACTATCTAACTCTGCCATTTTCTTACTATCTTGATAGTATTCAGGTTCATAACGCAATTCTCGTAATTCCTCTAATTCTTCTTCTTTTTTTGCTATCTTCTTTTCTAAACGAGCGATTTCTCGACCATAGTTAATAAATTTAGGTTTTTCTTTTTTCTTTTCACTTTTTACTTCTTTATTCGCTATCTTTACTTCATCTTTATGTAAATACTCTTGATAAGTCAATGGGTAATAAGTGGCTCCATTTTCATCTAACACTAAAATAGAAGTAGCGATTTGTGAGATAAAATAACGATCATGAGATACACATAATAATGTTCCATCATACTCTTTTAATGCTTCTTCTAAAGCTTCTTTTCCTAAAACATCTAAATGGTTAGTCGGTTCGTCCATCAACAAGAAATTACCATGTTCAAGCATTAGTTTAGCAAATGTTAAACGTACCTTTTCTCCCCCTGATAATACACTTACCTCTTTAAATACTTCTTCTCCACGAAATAAGAAACAACCCAAAGCATTACGAATGGCTGTATGATCTAATTCAGGAAATAAACCCCATAATTCTTCTAATACTGTATTAGAAGAATGAAACTGTGCTAATTCTTGATCAAAATAGCCAACTTCAATTTGATGACCTAATAAAAAATCACCACTTAAGGCAGGTACTTTTTCCATTAATGTTTTAATTAACGTACTCTTACCTGTTCCGTTTTTACCAATCACAGCACAGCGATTTCCTCTTAATAATTCAAAAGAAACACGACATAAAGGGGTATCATAACCAATGGTTAAATCACGCACACTCAAGACTTGATTTCCCCCTTTAATGCGACTAGAAAAATGTGCTTTAAACGAGGTTTCATCACTTTTACGATCTTCAATTTTATCCATGCGATCTAAGTATTTAATTTTTGATTGTGCAAATTTAGCTTTACTTGCTTTATATCTAAACTTTTCAATTAATTCTTCTAAGTGTTGAATTTCTTTTTGTTGACGCACATAAGCACTCTTTTGCCTTTCAACATCACTTTTCTTTACTTCAACATAATGTGAATAATTACCAGTATATTTACGCATCACACCATATTCAATCTCATACACCACATCGACTACATTATCTAAAAAGGTACGATCATGGCTGACCATGACAACTGCTTTAGGATAGCGTTTTACATAGCCTTCTAACCATTCAATCGTTTCCAAATCAAGATGATTGGTTGGCTCATCTAATAACAAAATATCAGGTTTACTCAATAACAACTTCACAAAGGATAACCTTGTTTTCTGTCCACCAGAAAATTCATTTAGTTTTTTTTTAAATCATCAATGGAAAAATTAAACTTCGTAAAAATATTTAACATTTCCTGTTTATATGTATAGCCACCTAATTCTTCAAAGCGTTCTTGTACTTTTGCATATTCATTTAAAATTGCTTCACTATGATCTTCTACCATACGCAAAGAAATATCTTCTAATTGCTTTTCACAAATATGTAACTCACTAAACACCTGTTCAAAATCTTCTTCAACACTAATTTCATCATTACTGAATACACTTTGTGCTAAATAGCCAATCGTTGTACTCTTTTCCTTATGAATCACTCCTGCATCTAATACTTCCTCTTGAGCAATGATTTTTAATAAGGTACTTTTCCCACAACCATTTCGACCAACAATAGCCACCTTTTCCTTTTCTTTTACTTCAAAAGAAATATTTTCAAATACGTCCTGTGCACCAAACGCTTTACTCCCTTTTACGATTTGATAACGCATTGTATCCCCTCACTCTCTACGATTCTTGATTTAGGTTAAAATAGGATACCATTCCTTCTGCAATGGCATTCATATATTCCTCTTTATGATTTTGCCAGTATTCGACATCACTAGCACTTGTTAAATAACCTAAATAAACTCTAATGGCATTCATTCCATACACATTATCTTTCGCAAAGAACGCAGTTCCTTCTTGTGCATTTTCTGAATACATTCCTGCTTGTGTCGCTTTTCCTCCTGCTTCTCGTATCGCTAAATCTAAATCATAAACATAACGATTGTCCATTCCCTTTGTTAATTCCACCTGTACATTTCCAGGATCACTAGTATTATAAATACTACTTAATTTAACTTCTGTATTTTTAGATAAATAGTAAATAATCTGTTTTGAGAATGCACCATTGGCATGTGCTGAATAACGAATCTCCATACCCTCATAATTTAAATCACTTTCATCAAAACTAAGCTTGATATAATATTTTGCATGGGCATTATACGCTCTTTGTAAACGTCCATCTTTTCCATAGCTATTCACATCTTCCTTTTCATTACGAACAAGTAAGACTTTTAATCCTTTTGCTTCTAGTTTTTCTTTTAATAATTGAGCTGCTAAATACGTTTGTTCATATTCAACTAAATCATGTCCTTTTGCTCCTTTGTTTACTGTCCATGTAAAATCATAATCATAGGCACCTGGATCAATCGCAATATCATAGACTTCATCATCATTTTTTGCTTTCTTTGCGACAAGGTATAAATAGTTTTCCTTTTCTTCAATCCCTTGTTGGCGAAAGTAATCCATGTCAGCTAATAAACTAATCGCTAAACGTCGATTATTTCTTTTTAAAGTAGTAATATTAGTATTCACTGTTCCATTAAACACAACACGTTTTTCAATTAAATCTTCTACTACATACACTTCATAATATCCTTCACTAATATTCGCTAATAAAATTTGTGAATCAATGCTATTTCTAATCACATAAGAATACTCTTTTTGCGAACAAATATCTTTTAAAATAACACTTTTCCCTGCTAAATCATCTGTTGTTTCAATATTATATGTATCATGATATAAATTTAAACTTTCCCCATAAAAATGATAATCACTGATACTATATGTTTTTTCAAACTTTTTTTCTAATGCTTTTTTACTATTCTCATACGTTAAATCGCATATTTTAAAAGTATTCCCTTCTTCTTTTTTCAACAATAAATTTTGCACACCAAAAGTAACAATCACACTTACAATAACAAGTAAAGGGATCATTATTTTTAAATTTATTTTTCTTTTTGCTTTTGGTGCATACCTCATTTTTATTTCTCCTTTGTATGTAAATCAATATCTACAATATGTTTAGGGGCTTGCATCTTCGCTTTAGGAAACTGCATATAATCTCCCCCTATTTCAACCTCTAATAATGCATCAGGATTTTTTGGAATACAAATCTGTGTATCTTCAAATTGATGATAACGAACAGGATAAATATCTTCTTTTTTATAAACCACTGGTTTTAGTGGTGAGTTGAATACCCAGTTCATATCATACCCAATTAAAGAACTATGCTTATTTTTTCTTGAATAATAACGTGAAAATTTCACAAACAACTTTTTCAACATGTATGGATTCATATGTAAATTCTCAAATAAAACAATGAATGCCATGAATCCATAGGAAAGCATACGAGCTGAAAAGTCAATCCATTTCTTCTCACAAATATAATCAACTAAAAAGACATCAATAAAAACACCATCACCATCTTTACATTTGTTTGCTAATAATGTATTTACTTCTTTTAAATAGGTTCCTTTTTTACGGATTTTCATCGCTGGAATCAAAACATTATATTCTTTATGTGTATCAAAGCATTGAAAATAGTATTTATCATTAGGTAATTCTTTTTTTAACACTTCTAAAAAGCGTACATAGTCATCATATAGCATTCCAATATCTGCATCATCGTCCCAAGGGATAAAGCCATTATGACGAACAGCTCCTAAACAAGAGCCTCCTGTCAAATAATAAGGAATATCATATTTTTGACAGATTGCATCAATATCCTTCAACATTTCTAATAAGACATCTTGTACATCTTTAACACTAACAACACTACCATCTTCATTTTCTTTTAATATATATTCTTTTTCCATCGTTTCACCCGCCACAATTATACCATAAAATAGTTTTACTTATGAAAGAATTCATTTTCTTCTCTCATGATGCGTATTATACGCTATTTTTTACTTTTTTTCATTAACTATATGAAAAAACAGATAAGCATTGAACTCTTATCTGTCATTTTTTTTAGCAATATACTTTTGTAAATAGCGATAGGTTGATGCAAGTGGTAAACCAACAACATTGTAGTAATCTCCTTCAATACGTTTTACTAAAATACTGCCTTTTCCTTGAATTCCATAAGCACCAGCTTTATCTTTACATTCTTTACTTGCTACATAAGCATCAATCATTTCCTCATCTAAATCATAGAAAGTTACTTTCGTTTCTTCGACATGACACTCACTTGCTTCTTTATAAATGATTGCTGTTCCTGTTAATACACGATGTTCTCTACCTGACAACATCTTAAGCATCATTTTAGCTTCCTCATCATTTTTCGGTTTCCCTAAAATCTGATGATCCACAACCACAATCGTATCAGCACCTAATACTACATCATTAGGATAGTTTTCTGCTACTGCTTTTGCTTTATCATACGCTACTTGCATGAGTGCTTCTTCGATGGTTTTGTTAGTGTCAAACACTTCTTCAATTTTAGAAGAACACGTTGTATAGTTAATCCCTAAAGAAGATAATAACTCCCTTCTTCTTGGTGATTCACTTGCTAGTATCACTTTCTGCATATTTACCCACTCTTTCTATTTAACGACTCTACTCCATCCTCTAGTATCCGCAATTTTTCCCCATTGAATACCAGTTAATTCATCATATAAACGTTGTGTAAGTGATCCGATTTTAAAATCGTTAATTGTCTGTGCATTGCCTTTGTAGTTTAATTCTCCTACTGGTGAAATAACCGCTGCTGTTCCTGTCCCAAATGCTTCTTGCAATCTTCCATTAGCCGCATATTCCATTAAATCATCAATGGCTAAATGTCTTTCGTTCACAGTGTATCCCCATTCCTTTAAAATGGCAATACAAGAATCTCGTGTAACTCCTGGAAGTACACTTCCTTCTAATGGAGCAGTAACCACTTCTCCATCAATGACAAACATAACATTCATCGTTCCTACTTCTTCTACATATTTACGGTGTACACCATCTAACCATAATACTTGTGTATACCCCATTTTTTCAGCTTTCACTTGTGCTGCAATACTTGCAGCATAGTTTCCACCACATTTAGCAAAACCAGTTCCACCAATAACTGCTCTTACATATTCATCTTCCACATAAATTTTTACAGGATTTACTCCCTCTGCATAGTATGCACCAACTGGTGATAAGATAATCACAAATTTATAACTTTTTGCAGGATGAACCCCTACTCCTGCTTCACTTGCAAAGCAAAATGGTCTTATGTATAAAGATGTCCCTTCTGCTGTTGGAATCCAATCCTGTTCGTATTTAACGATTGCTTCACATGCTTCAATAAACATCTCTTCAGGCAATTGTGCCATACATAAACGTTCATTACTTTTCATCATACGTCTAGCATTCATCTCTGGTCTAAACATTAAGATTTGATCCCCATTCTTATATGCTTTCAACCCTTCAAATGTTTCCTGTGCATAATGCAACACCATACACGCTGGATCCATCGCAATTGGCTCATAAGGTACTATCTGTGCATTATGCCAACCAATGCCCTCATCCCAATCCATCGTAAACATATGATCCGTAAAATAATTACCGAATCCTAGTTTACTTTGATCTGGTTTTTCTTTCAATGTTTTTGCTCTTGTAATTTTGATTTCCATTTTCATCGCCCCTTTTTTCTTACTATAATACTACTATCATTTTCAAAAAACAATAATAAATTTATCATTCATTGCACTTCATCAATTTTTTCTGATAGCGAAGGCTATATACGAAAAGCGACGTAATGATTACAATAAAAGAAGTTGCAATCGCAAATACTAGATGATAGAAAAATGTTTCAGGGAACATATTTATCATCAAACTAGTGTTTGGATTTAATAACCATAAATCATTCGTGAAGAAAACTTTGTGGAAATTTGTCCAAAATGTTGTAAAATCGCTGATTGCATACAATAATAACGCACTTAATAAAAACAAACTCAAAATAAAAATGCGTATGTAAGCATAACTCATCACTTCTTTAAACTCTTTTTTTCGATCATAATATAAAAATAATGCTAAAGCAATGACAACTACAACCATCACATTACGAACAAGTAAAGCATCTTGATATAAGTTTTTCACATCGACCATATGTGCTTTTTCACGTTCATCAAACACTTCTCTTGTTTTCTGATTGACTTCTACTTGTACATTGATATTACTACGATGTCCTTGCAAATAATCAAGTAAAGTATCTGTCGCAACATATAAAGAAGTATCACTCATACCCAAATTTTTTGCCGTATTTAAACGATCATATTCATAATTATAAAAACTGCGATTAAACGCAAAAAGATTAATACAACTAACAAAAATTATATAAATCATCATGAACGATATAATAGATGCAAAAAACACTTTAAATTTAAATCGCATAATCTTATCTCCTTGCTATTTATTCTACCATGTTCATGTGCATTGTGCAAAACCTCTTTCGTTGTTCTAGTTAAACAATGAAGGCTTGATGTAGCACCATTAAGATATGTATTCTAATAAAAATACTCACTTTAAAAACATAAGGACAATCGCTCAAATTTGAGAAACCGTCCTTGTATGCTTGTTATACAATTTTAAAACGTTTATAAATCTTACATAATAGCTATTTAGTGCTTATTACTCTGTATATGTAGGTGGTGTTGCTTAGCATCTACACAAGGATTGTCGCTAACACTCCAATCAACAAGCCACTCCCTCTGCTTACACTTTGTACGCAGGGAGGGTTTGGTATTAGATATTCTCTTGTGCTGTTGTGATTTATTTCAATTCTTTTATAATTTATTGTTCCTCTAAACCTAAATACTTTTTAGTTTTCAATGTTGCAGTTACAATATACTCTGGGAACATCTTATAATACTCCTGAAGTCCCTTTTCTAAAACTGGCATTATTGTACTATTTAATTTATCATTAATACCTTCTTCTAATTCATGGAGATTATTCTCTTCAATATTGAAAGTATGTATAGTCTTTCCATCACTATTAAATACAAACCTTCCAGTTACATCACATACATTATCTTTAGGATATTCTATTTCAGTATTAATTTGTTTTATTAAAAAATCATAATTCACATAATAGCTATCATCATAATTTGATTTTTGAGTTGCAATTACAACAATCAATTCATCATTACTTAGATAGTAATTTTTCTTCAAATATTTAAATCCATATGGTTTTAAAATATTGCCTAATGCTTTTTTGAATTCTTTCTTATCCATAATTCTCCTTCTTCTTATTTATTTTACTGGATAGACATTTATCATTCCACCATCTTTAGATAAAATAACTTTAATATACATTTCGCCTTTCGTTCCTATTACTTTTCCAGCATCTATAGTTATATCAAATTTGTTATTACCAAGTGCCGATACTCCATCATCTACTATTGATATAACCTTTTCATTTCTCATAGCATCTCTAAGTATTGATTCAGTCTAAATTTTTGAATTTCCCAAAAATTTATCAATATTTATCTTCTCATTTTTTAGCAATTTTCTATCTTCTATTTCTAATTCCTCTTGATTCCAAAGATGCAATTTTGTGTTCATTCTTTTCAAAATAAGTACAATTCTAAATTTAGTTGTTTCATCTACGTTCTCATTCTGATAGTAAGCTTGTTTTAAATCTTTTACAACCATTTCATAAAAATTAGAACTTAAATATTCATCATAACGAAGTATAAAGTATATATGATATATAGG
>SAAR01000376.1 GCA_009916335.1 Erysipelotrichia bacterium
GCTATGCTTATTGCAGTATTTTTACCAGCAGCCATTGGATTGCCTTTATCAGCACTTCATCTTGGACGTCCTATTTTAGCTTATACAGCTATGAAAAATATCAAAACTTCTTGGTTAAGTAGAGAAGCTTTGGCTCTTGGATTATATGCAGGAGGATTGAGTTTCTTGATTGTTTTATTCTTTTTTGAAGTATCTCAAGGCTTTAGATTATTTATAGAACTTGGAATTTTAGCCCTTGGAATTTATGGGATTTATGCTCAATCTATGATTTATAGAATCAAAGCACGACCATCTTGGAATAAAGTAGAAACTACAAAAATATTTTTCTATGTTTCATATATTGGATTATTGCTTATTACGCTAATTTTAGTTTTAAATGCACAATATACAACAGCAGGTGTTGTAATACCATTTGCACTATTTATTGCATATTTTCAATATGAAGAGTTTAAAAAGCAAACAGAATTTTATGCAAATTTAGATGAAAAGACTAAAAACTTTTATCAACTAAATAAAACAAAAGTTTTATATGAAACAAACTTTGTTAAACATACAGATTTTAGAGCTAGATCTTTATATATAGGAGCGTTAGGATTGCCTTTACTTGCTATGTTATTACTTGCAAGTGGAAATTATGCGACTACGATTTTAGTATTGACTCTTTCACTTATTATTTCATTTTCAAGTGAAATTATATCAAGACTTTTATTTTACAAAACAGCAGTAGCTCTTGGACTTGCTGGAAACTTTTTCGCTGGAAATCAAAGAGGTAATCATGCTAAATAAAATTAAAAACTTTAACTTAAAAGATTTTTTAGGTGTAGATATCAAAAATGAAAAATATGCCTTAACTGATGATAAAACATTTGGTAAAGTAGCACTTGCAAAAGCTCCTGATAAATGGGTTAGAAGTACTTGTGGATATTGTGGTGTTGGATGTGGCTTATATATTGGTGTAAAAGATGGGAAGCCAGTTTACACAAAAGGAGACCCAGCTCATCCTGTAAATCTAGGAACACTTTGCCCAAAAGGTTTGAGTGAGCATGAAATGGTTTTAAGTGATAATAGATACACAAACCCAATGGTTCGTAAAAATGGACAATTAGTATCTTCAACTTGGGATGAAGCATTTAAAACTACAAGTGATAAGTTTAAAGACATTCAAGCAAAACACGGAAATGGTGCTGTTGCAATCGTATCAACAGGACAGCTTCTAACAGAGGAGTTTTATACCCTTGGAAAGTTTGTACAATTAGGTCTTAAAACAAATAACTATTGTGGAAATACTACACTTTGTATGGCAAGTGCTGTTATGGGATATAAGCAAACTTTTGGAAGTGATGGACCTGTTGGTGCTTATGAAGACTTTTCACACGCTGATGTTATCATGTTAATAGGTGCAAATATAGCTGATAATCACCCTATTTTGAAACTTCATATTGCAAAAAACAAAAAAATAACTGGAAAGAAACCAACTATAATAGTAGTTGATCCAAGATTCTCAAAAACTGCAAATATGGCTGATATGTATGTTCCCATAAATCCAAGAAGTGATTTAGCCCTTATGAATACCCTTTGTTACATTATTTTAGAGCAAGGTTGGGAAGATGAAAAATTTATTGCTGAGAGAACAAATGGCTATAAAGAGTTTAGAAAACATATTTTTGAAAACTACAAACCACAAGATGTGGCAAATATAACAGGTATTGATATAAAAGACTTATATGAGTTAGCACGTATTTACGCAAAAGCGCCCAAGGCTATGAGTGCATGGACAATGGGAGTAAATCAAAGCTCAATAGGAACAGATACCGTAAGCTCTATTTGTAACCTTGCACTTATTACTGGAAATCTAGGACGACAAGGGGCAACAGCATTTTCTATTACTGGACAATGTAATGCAATGGGTACAAGAGAAACAGGTTTTACCTCATCACTTCCAGGATATAGAAATTTTGCAAGCTCATACGATAGAGAAGAATACGCAACACTTGTAAATGTTCCAGTAGAAGATGTTCCCACAAAAAGAGGATACTCTTATCCCCAAATTATAGATGCAATTGAAGCAGGTGAAATAAAAGCTTTATGGTTAGTAGCAACAAATCCACTAGTTTCATATCCAGACCAAAAGAAACTAAAACGTGCACTAAATAAACTAGAATTATTAGTAGTACAAGATGCTTTTAAAAGTGAAACTTCATTAAAAGCTGATGTTGTTTTTTCTGCAGCCACTTGGAGTGAAAAAGAAGGAACTTACACAAATAGTGAAAGAAGATGTAACTATGCAAAAAAAGCAGTTGAACCATTTGCAGACACGAAAAGTGACTTTGATATAGTATTAGAATTTTCAAAATATTTTGAAGGTCTAAATGAAAAGCTATATCCAAACTGGAAAGAGCCAAGAGACGCATTTAACGAGTGGAAAAAAGTAAGCGAAGGCCGACTTTGTGATTACTCAGGTATGAGCTATGAACTAATAGAAGAACTAGGTGGAATTCAATGGCCATGTAATGAAAAATATCCAAAAGGAAAAGCAAGACTATATGATGAAAATATGCCATGCCCAACACAAGATGGAAAAGCAAATCTTCTAGCACTTGATTGGAAACCTTTAAGTGAAACTTGCGATAGAGCATTTCCACTTATTTTAAATACAGGAAGAACAGTAGAACAATGGCATACAAGAACAAAAACAAAAACCATAGCAATACTTGATAATTTAGCACCAGAAGCATGGATTGAAATCAATCCAGCAGATGCAAAAAAACTACAAGTAAAAAGTGGTGAAAGATTAGATATCAGCTCAAAAAGAGGACGAATCAAAGACATCATAGTAAAAGAGTCACAAAATATAAGACCAGGAAGTATTTTCGTACCCTTTCACTTCAATGAACAGCTAATAAATACCATCACAAAAGCAGAGTTTGACCCAAAATCTTTTGAGCCAAATTACAAACAATGTGCCGTTCAACTACATAGCCTCAAAGTGCCAAATGGAATAAAATTTGAAGAGGAAGAAATATCTGGAGCTTTGGAGCATATAGTTGTAAAAGATGAAACACCATTAATTAAAGAAAGAGACCGTTCAGAGTTT
>SAAR01000042.1 GCA_009916335.1 Erysipelotrichia bacterium
TGAGCAGGTGAAAGAATATCAAAAGCAATTTGATGATGTGCAGGAGAAATTAAAGGAATACAGTGTTTTATTGGCAGAAATAGATGATTTTGTGTATTCTAAAAAAGTAAAGAAAGCAAATGAAAAAATGAATGAATTAAACAGCAAGATTAACGATGTGGAAAATGCTGTTAAAAATATCAATGACTTATTAGATGAAGTGTTAGAGCAGGAAAGCACACAAAGAGCAAATATTAATACGTCAAAAAATACGTTTAGAGAATACAAAAAAACATTGATGGAAAATCGTGGTCGTTATCGTCAAAGTGTTGAGTATTTAGATAGCTTTGTTTCGCAGATTGAAAATATGTTTTCAATCTTTGAAGAGTGGATGTTTGCTTCTGAATTTAATAAAGCTGGAGATAAGCAACAAGAAATTAAAGAATCGCTTGCAGATATGAAACATTATTTAGAGGTGTTACCAGCTTACTATGAAAAAGCGACGATTGTGTTACCAACAATTCTTGATGATGTGAAATTGAATGCGGCTAGTTGCACACAAAAAGGAGTTTACTTAGATCATTTAGAAGTAGACAAGAATATTGAAATTATTAATGATATGCTTAGTGATATATTGATGAAGTTAAGTAAATGTAATTTGGAACGAGTGAATGAAGTGTTAGAAGATTGTGAAACACGCATTAAATTGTTAAAGGAACAAGTAGAAAAAGAAGAAACTTCTTTTGATGTAATTAATACAAAAGTGAACGCTTTGTTTATTCGTATTAAAGATTTAAATGTGCGTGTACAAGGTATTAAGGATATTTATGATAAAGTGCATGAACGTTTCGGGTTTGAAAATTTAAGTAATAAGTTAAGTGTGATTGATACACAATTAGATAATTTAAATGAAATGCGTTTTAAGTTAGAAAGTGTTATTGCGAATCACAGTGTTCCATTTTCAACACTAGTTTTATCTTATAATGAAGTGAATGAAGAATGTGAAAAATTAGAAGGTTTAGCTAAAGAATTGAAAATTAAATTGGATAATGCGACAAGCGATGAAGAAAGAGCGAAGAAACAGTTGATTAAGTTACAGCTGATTGTGAATGAAATGCGTATTAAAATTGCGAAACATCGTTTACCTTCAGTAGATGAAAAATATGAAGAAGATATTCGCAATGCAAATGTATATATTGTGGATATTAAAGAAATTTTGCATGAAGTACCGTTGAATGTAGAAAAGTTAAATTCTAAATTAAAAGAAGCGATTGATTATATTTATACACTGTACAACAGTGTTAACAATTTGGTTGGTATGGCATCAATGGTAGAGAATGCCATCTTATTTGGTAATAAATATCGTAGTGATTATAGTGAAATTGATTCTGAATTAACAAGAGCAGAATTGTGTTTTAGTAATGGTCAATATACAAAAGCCTTAAAGATTGCTATTTCAGCGATTGAAAGATTGCATCCAGGTGCTTATGAACGATTATTAAGTGAAGGGGAAAGTGCCAATGCATAATCATGTCTTTTTAGATTATGCCTCTTGCACACCTGTGAATGATGAGGTGTATCAAACATATATAAAACTTGTAAAAGATTGTTATATAAACTCAGAAGCGGTGTATCGCTCTGGTGTTGAAGTTAATCAATTAGTAGAAACAAGTCGAAAACAAATCGCAAAACTATTAAATGTACAAAGTGATGAGTTGATTTTTACATCAGGTGCCAGTGAAGCGAATAGCTTTGCAATAAAAGGGTATGCTTTGGCAAATCAAAGCAAAGGGAAGCATTTGATTAGTAGTGCTATGGAGCATTCTAGTGTGCTGCATAGTTTGTTTCAATTAAGAGATGAATTTGGCTTTGAGCTAAGTCTACTTCCTGTTTATGAAGATGGAAGGATTTCATTAAACGATTTAAAAGCAACGATGCGAGAAGATACGATTTTAGTGTCGATGATGTCAGTGAATAATGAAATTGGCAGTATTGCAGAGATTGAAAAAATAGCAGATATTGTTCATCAAAACAGTAAGACAAAATTACACGTTGATGCAGTTCAAAGTATAGGTAAACTTACGTTAGATTTTCAAAAGATCGATATGCTTACTTTTACAGCACATAAATTATACGGTGTCAAAGAGTGTGGCATTTTATACCGAAAGAAAAATATCAAATTACTACCTTTAGTAAATGGTGGACAGCAAGAATATGGATTGCGAGGAGGTACATTAAATGCACCTTCTTGTATTGTGTTTGCGAAAACACTTCGTTTAGCATTAGCAAAACAACAAGAGCATTATGTGTATGTTAAAAAGTTGTGGGATTATTGTAGGGAACAATTATTAAAGATGGAAGATATTCATATGAATTCACCAATTGATGCTTGTCCATATATATTAAATTTTTCATGTACTAGTATTGGTAGTGAAATTATGATGAATGCGTTAAATGCAAAAAATATTTGTGTATCTACACAAAGTACATGCTCCTCTAAGACAAAAGCACCTTCTCATACATTGACAGCGATGCATTTAGCTGAAAATATTACATATGGTGCGATTCGTATTAGTTTTTCGCATTTAACAAGCAAAGAAGAAATTGATTATTTATTGGCAAGCTTAAAGGAGATTATTCATGATTACAGAACAAAATAAGGTAGTATATGATCATATCTTAGTAAGATATGGGGAATTATCGACAAAAGGAAAAAATAAGAAAGATTTTATTTCAAAATTATTAGGTAATGTAAAAAATGCTTTGCGTTAATTTGAACAGTTGACTTATGAAAAAACACATGATCGTTTGTATATCTTATTAAATGGAGAAGATGAAGAGGCAGTATGTGAAAAGCTGAAAATGGTGTTTGGTATTTCTAGTTTTTCTTTAGCGATTAAAATTGATTCTGATATAGAATTGATGAAAGAGGTTGCCTTAAAGATTGCACAAGCATCAACGAAAGAAACTTTTAAAATGGATACAAGAAGACATCATAAAGCCTTTTTATATTCTAGTGATGAGATCAATCGTGCCTGTGCGAGTGAAATTTTAAAAAATACACAATTAAAGGTTAATGTAAAACAACCACAACTTCGTATTTCTATTGAAGTAAGAGAATTTCACACTTACGTTATGACAAATAAGATTAAAGGAGCAGGAGGTTATCCTGTTGGTGTCAATGGAAAAGCGTTAGTGATGTTATCAGGAGGAATTGATTCCCCTGTTGCTTGTTTTGAAACAATGAAAAGAGGGGTAGCGATTGAATGTATACATTATGCATCTCCACCCTATACAAGTGATAGAGCATTAGGGAAAGTAAAAGAATTAGCTAGCATTATTGCAGCATGTCAGGGACATATCCGCTTACATATTATTCCTTTTACACCGTTACAGCAGGAAATTTATAAACACTGTGATGAAAGTTATGCCATCACCATTATGCGTCGTATGATGTATCGTTTGGCACAAAAGGTGTGTGAAAAACAAAACTGTTTGGCAATTGTGAATGGGGAAAGCTTAGGACAAGTAGCATCACAAACATTAGAAAGTATGAATGTGATTAATAGTGTAGTCAGTATTCCAGTATTAAGACCAGTGGTATGTATGGATAAATTAGAAATTACTGATATTGCACAAAAAATTGGTACTTACGAAGTAAGTATTCAACCATTTGAAGATTGTTGTACGATCTTTACACCTAAGAATCCTGTTACAAAACCTAGTATGAAGAAATGTGAAAAAATGGAAGCTCGTTTTGATTATGAGCCATTCTTAGAAGAAGCGATAGATACAATGGAATCCATTAATGTGTATCCTGTGAAGAAAGAGGAATTGGAAGAAATTAGCGATTTATTTTAGTATAGGAATGCTTTTATATCCCACAATAGTATTGAGGTGAGATATATGGACAAATTAAATAAGCGTAGAGTCTATCAAAACAAACAGATAGAAGAAGATTTGTATCAATTTGAGATAGGAAATGAACTTGGTGTGAAACTAGAAAAAAATAAGGATATGCATAAGCAAGAATATCAAAAAGAAACACTAGAAAAACTGCAAGATAAATGTCAAGGACCTTATCAAAACAACAAACGTTAATGATTTATCAAAAAGCCTGTATGGGCTTTTTTTGTTTGTACTCAAAGAAACTACCCGCTAAGCGGGTAGTACCAAAAGGCTTACAGCTATGCACGAAGTAACAAAGATTTACAAAATAAAAAACCTTCCCTATAATAAAGTCGGCTTGCCGGCACAAACGAAATTATAAGGAGGTACCCATAATGGATACAAAAAGTTTAGCACACACAACATGGAATTGCAATTATCATATCGTGTTTGCACCAAAGTTTAGAAGACAAATCGTATATGGAAGATTAAAACGAGAAATAGGAAAAATACTAAGAGAATTGTGCGAACGAAAAGGGATAGAAATAGTAGAGGCAGAATTATGCAGGGATCATGTGCATATGCTAGTGAAGATACCACCAAAGATATCAGTATCAGCATTTGTAGGCTATTTAAAAGGAAAAAGCACATTAATGATATTTGAAAGATTTGCGAATTTGAAATATAAATATGGGAATCGAAAATTTTGGTGTATAGGATATTATGTAGATACAGTAGGAAAGAACAAAAAGAAAATAGAAGAATATATAAGAAATCAAATACAAGAAGATAAGCACTTTGAGCAAATGAACATAAAAGAATACATTGATCCATTCACAGGAAATAAAGTGAAATAAATAGAAGCTGTCTGGGGGACAGCAGTAGGAAACGAGTGCACTGGCAAGTCATTTCTCAGGCACCTTTAGGTGTAGCCGGATAGATGCCTTATAGGCATAGAGAAAACTACCCGTTCAACGGGTAGTTATTTTTTATTTAGAATATATGATTAAACGATGGTTTGAAAGTAGTTGTATTAGATTTAAAAAGAGCATGTTATCAAATATAATGAAAGATTACATCTATAACAGTTAAGTTATGAATAGGAAAGCTTGTTTATCTGTTTTCTATTTTGTGTAAATGCATTATAATTAAGCGTGAAAGAGGTGTTTTATGCTTATTTGTCCAGTGTGTAAACAAGAATTACAGAAAGAAGAAAAACGATATGTGTGTAAGAAGAATCATAGTTTTGATATGGCAAAACAAGGATATACAAATTTATATTTGAAATCTAGTAAGAATAGTGGCGACAATAAGGAAATGATTGCCGCAAGAACTTCCTTTTTAAATATGCATCACTATGATCGCTTAGTTGATGCAATCATTGAGATTGTGAAAGAGAAACAAGGAAATACAGTGATTGATGCAGGTTGTGGAGAAGGGTATTATACCAATCTAATTAGCCAGGCGACAAATAGTGAAATTTATGCGTTTGATTTAAGTAAAGAGGCTTTAAAATACGCAGCGAAACAAAATAAACAGATTCATTATTATTTAAGTAGTATTTTTGATATACCGATGAGTGATGAAAGCTGTGATTTATTACTAAATATCTTTGCACCTTTGGCAAATGAAGAATATTATCGTTTAGTTAAATCAGGTGGTTATTTAATCAAAGTTGATCCTCATCATACCCATTTAAAAGAAATGAAAGATTTACTGTATGATGAAGTGTATGAAAATGAGGTATTAGCGTTAAAGGTAAAAGGATTTCGTTTAGAAAAATATCAAGAGTTAACGTATACGATGCATTTAAAAAAAGAAGCGATTCAAGCTTTATTTAAAATGACACCTTATTATTATAAGAGTAGTAAAAAGAAAAGCGAATATTTAATGAATGTAGAAAAGATGGAATGTACGGCCTCTTTTATGATTTATATTTATAAGAAAGAATAATAGTTTTGTAAAAGCAGGTATTTTTTTAGAAATCAACTTACTATATTATAGTTGGTATGCTTTTATTGATGGCTTTTGCATTGTTTGAAAAGACGGTTTCTTTAGTTTTTGAAACATTTTCATTATTTTTATGAAAATAATGATAGCATTTTCACTGTAACTTTTGTATAATATTGGATATACATAAAAAGTTCAATGATTCTGGTGAATTTAATGTTTTATAAGAAAGGAGTAGCATGATTCTTTTTAAGAGTCATTAGGGTGAAGATTATGGAGATGAATGGATCACAAATTTTATTAGAAGTATTGTTGGAACATAATGTGGATACGATTTTTGGTTATCCAGGTGGTACAATTTTAAATGTTTATGATGCTCTATATGATTATAAAGATAAGATACAACATGTGTTAACAGCACATGAACAAGGGGCAGCTCATGCTGCTGATGGATATGCTAGAGCAAGTGGGAAAACAGGAGTTGTTTTTGCGACAAGTGGACCAGGGGCAACGAATTTAGTAACAGGAATTGCCACAGCATTTATGGATAGTATTCCTATGGTAGCAATTACGGCAAATGTTGGTAGTAATTTAATCGGGCGAGATGCGTTTCAAGAAATTTGCATTACAGGGGTTACCTTGCCGATTACAAAACACAATTTCTTTGTGAATCGTATTGAAGATTTAGTGCCTGCTTTGCGTGATGCTTTTAGAATTGCTAATGAAGGAAGAAAAGGTCCTGTATTAGTAGATATTACAAAAGATGTAACAGCAGCAATGTATGATTATGAACCTAAAAAGCCAGTGAAAGTTAAAAAGCTTGCAAAACCACCACAGTTTGTGGCAGAAGAAATTGCATTGATGATTAAAACAAGTAAGCGACCACTGATTTATTTTGGTGGAGGGGTTGTTTCAGGAAATGCGAGTAAAGAACTTGTTGCATTAGTTGAAAAAGCAGACATATATGCGACACATACGATTATGGGTACAGGTGTTTTGGGTTATGATCACCCTAAAAATTTAGGTATGTTAGGAATGCATGGAAAAGTGGCAGCGAATGCAGCTGTTCAAAAAGCAGATTTAGTAATTGCATTAGGAACACGTTTTTCTGATCGTGTAGCACTTAATACCGATAACTTTGCAAAAGATGCGATTCGTGTACAAATTGATATTGACAATAGTGAAATCAATAAAAATGTACATGTTGATTTAGGTGTGTGTGCAGAAATTAAAGATATGTTAAAGATGGTTTTACCATTAGTGGAAACACAAGAACATAGTGAATGGGATACATTCATTGAAAAGCAGAAGAAAAGAGAACGTTTAGTAAAAGCAAAACCTGGGAATATGCACCCTAGTGAAATTATTACTTGTATTTGCGATCATACAGACAAAGAAACAATTTATACGACAGATGTTGGACAGCATCAAATGTGGGCTGCTCAATATATTAAACATAAGAAAACAAAACAGTTTATTACTAGTGGTGGACTAGGAACAATGGGCTTTGGTTATGGTGCAGCGATTGGTGCACAAATGGCATTTCCTAAAAAGCGTGTCATTCATATTACTGGAGATGGTAGTTTCCATATGAACATGAATGAAGCGAGTACGGCTGTTTCACAAGGTTTACCGATTATAACGATCATTATGAACAATAAGGTATTAGGTATGGTATACCAATGGCAAGGTGTGTTCTATCATAAACGCTATTCGCAAACTACGGTGAAAAAGGGTAGTGATTATGTGAAACTTGCAGAAGGTTTTGGTGCTGTTGGTTTTCGTGCAACAACTTTAAAAGAATTTGAAGAAGCTTATAAGAAAGCATTAAAAGTGAATGGTCCTGTGTGGATTGAATGTGTGATTGATAAAGAAGAACGTGTCTTACCAATGATTCCAAATGGTGGAACAGTGGATGAGATTATTATTGATTAGGGGGGATAAAGTATGAACCAAAAAAAAGAAGTCATTAGTATTTTTGTAGATAACCAATCCAATGTATTAACAAGAATTGTTAGTTTATTTGGAAGACGAGGTTTCAACATTGATTCTTTAACAGTATCAGCAACGAACGATCCTTCTACCTCAAGAATTACAGTTGTTTGCAATGTAACAGATCAATCGCTTACGCAGATTATTACACAAACGGCAAAATTAGAGGTGGTAAAGAAGGTATTCGTGCTTGATAAAGGCAATAGTTTATATCGAGAATTGTTGTTGATGAAGGTGAAAGCAGATAAAACAAAACGCAGTGCTATTTTAGAAATAGCAAACATCTATCGTGCAAAGGTGATTGACTTGAGCAAGGATAGTATGATTATGGAATTGACAGGTGCCCCAGAAAAACTTGATGGGTTTATGGAAATATTAAGCTGTTATGATATTGTGGAAGTATGTCGTACAGGAATTACAGGTATTTCAAGAGGGTTACCTGATTATTCAAAAACTGATTATTAAGCTAAAGGAGAGAGAGAAATGATTAAAAAGTATTATGACCAGGATTGTAATTTAAATGTATTAGATGGAAAGACAGTAGCAATTATTGGATATGGATCACAAGGACATGCACATGCACAAAACTTGAAAGATAGTGGTGTGAATGTTGTTGTTGGTTTGCGTGAAACAAGTAGTAGTGTAACAAAGGCTAAAGAGGCTGGCTTAACTGTTATGGGTATTGAAGAAGCAGCAGAAGCTGGAGATTTTGTAATGATGTTAGTGCCAGATGAATTAGCAGCTGATATTTATAACGAACAAGTCGCAAAACACATGAAAGAAGGAAATGTGTTGATGTTTGCTCATGGTTTCAATATTCACTTTAACCAGATTGCACCAGCGAAAGATATTGATGTTATCATGGTTGCTCCAAAAGGACCAGGACATACAGTTCGCTCTCAATACCAAGAAGGAAAAGGTGTGCCTAGTTTAATTGCGATTTACCAAGATGCTAGTGGAAAAGCAAAAGATTATGCATTAGCTTATGCAAGTGGAATTGGTGCAGGACGTGCTGGAATTTTGGAAACAACATTCAAAGAAGAAACAGAAACAGATTTATTCGGTGAACAAGCAGTACTTTGTGGTGGTGTTTGTGAGCTTATGAAGGCAGGATTTGATACATTAGTAGAAGCAGGATATGAACCTGAAATGGCATATTTTGAATGTATTCATGAAATGAAATTAATTGTTGATTTAATTAACTCAGGTGGTTTCGATATGATGCGTTACTCTATTTCAAATACAGCTGAATATGGTGATTACCGTACTGGAAAACGTTTGATTACAGAAGATACAAGAAAAGAAATGAAACAAGTATTAAGTGAAATTCAAGATGGTACATTCGCATCTGAGTTTATCCAAGAGTTTAAAGCTGGAGGAAAAGCGAAATTCTTAGCAACAAGAAGAAAAGAAAGTGAACACTTATTATGTAAAGTAGGTGCTGAACTTAGAAAAATGATGAGCTGGTTAAAAAAATAAAACGATTATAGAAGGCTTTATGCCTTCTATTTTCTACAAAAGAGGGATTTAATATGGATAAGAAAAAATTAAGAAGTGCAAATGTAAGTGTGGGTGTGGAAAAAGCACCAGCAAGAAGTTTGTTTTATGCAATGGGTTACACAAAGGAAGAGTTAGAACGTCCTTTAATTGGTGTCGTGAGTGCCCATAGTGAAATTGTTCCAGGTCATGTACATTTAGACAAAATTGCTGAAGCAGTAAAGGCTGGTATTCGTATGGCAGGAGGAACACCGATTGAAGTGCCTGCTACTGGTCTATGTGACGGAATTGCCATGGGACATATAGGAATGAAATATTCTCTACCTTCTCGTGAGTTGATAGCCGATAGTGTTGAAACGATGGCAAATGCTCATCAATTTGATGGTCTAGTTTTAGTTCCTAACTGTGATAAAATTGTGCCTGGAATGTTAATGGGAGCGTTGCGTATTAATTTACCAACCATCGTTTGTTCAGGAGGACCAATGATGTCTGGTCTTGTGAATGGTGAGGAAACTTCATTATCAAAAATGTTTGAGGCAGTAGGTGCAAGAAAAGCTAACTTAATTGATGATGCTGGATTAAGTGAATTTGAATTAAACTGTTGTCCTGGTTGTGGTTCTTGTTCAGGTATGTATACAGCTAATTCAATGAACTGTTTATGTGAAGCATTAGGAATTGCCCTTGTTGGCAATGGAACGATTCCAGCCGTAGAAGGAAAACGTATTCAGCTTGCAAAACATGCAGGTATGGCGATTATGCATTTAGTCGAAAATGATATTAAAGCAAGAGATATTGTCAATGAGAAATCAATTCGCAATGCCCTTGCATGTGATATGGCATTAGGTTGTTCAAGTAATAGTGTTTTACATTTATTAGCGATTGCGAATGAAGCAGGCGTTGCTTTAGATTTGAATATGTTTAATGAAATGAGTGCGAAAGTACCGAATCTATGCCATTTAGCACCTGCAGGGGACACACATATGCATGATTTAAACAATGCAGGTGGGATTCCAGCAGTGCAAAATGAATTGGCGAAACTAAACTTGCTAGATTTAAGTCTGTTAACAGCGTCAGGTAAAAGTGTTGGTGAAAATATCAACGGTATTTTAAATCGCAATCCTAATGCGATTAAACCAGTGGATACTCCTTATTCTAAAACAGGAGGCATTGCTATCTTGTTTGGGAATATTGCGAAGGAAGGTTGTGTTGTAAAACGTAGTGCAGTCGCAAAAGAAATGTTGCATCATGAAGGACCAGCACGTGTCTTTAATGATGAAGATGAGGCGATTCAAGCCATCTATGCAGGTAAAATTAATCCTGGAGATGTAGTTGTCATTCGTTATGAAGGGCCTGTTGGAGGACCTGGAATGCGTGAAATGTTAAATCCAACAAGTGCCTTGGCAGGAATGAAACTGGATAAAAGTGTTGCTTTAATTACAGATGGACGTTTTAGTGGAGCAAGTCGTGGAGCGAGTATTGGACATGTATGCCCAGAAGCTGCCATTGGTGGAGAGATTGCTTTATTAGAAGAAGGCGATATGATTGAAATTAATATTCCTGAATATACGATTAATGCAAAAGTAAGTGAAGAAACATTTGCAAAACGTAAAGAAAACTTTGTGCCTGTAGAGCCTAAAATAAAAACAGGTTGGTTAAAACGATATGCACAACTTGTTGATACAAGTGCCAAAGGGGCAATTATGAAAAAATAGTCATCGCAAGATGGCTTTTTTTTGACTTATTTAATAGGAGTACAGAGTGGATAAGTAACAAAACGAATTGCCTATGATAAAAAATATAAGGTTTTGGGCATATTAGTTGGTAAATCAGTGTGCAATGATTATAATGGTAAAAATTGGAGGTACATTTATGGAGAATGCTTTCTTAAATCAGTTTTTAATGATTAGCGATTTTCGTACGGTTTTATTTTTAGGTATCTTTTTTCTACTTGTTTTAATATTATATAAAATACCTAAACAGCGTTTGAACTTTTCTAAAAAAGTTTTATTAGCTACGCTACTAGGGTTATTGTTAGGTTTTTTAATACAATGGACAACAGGCTTTGTCGATGAACCAATGAAACTTTCCTTTGTGGAAGAAACGACACTTTGGTATTCTTTGATTGGGAATGGTTTTATTGATTTTATTCGTATGCTTGTGATTCCATTGGTGATGATTTCGATTATCCATGTCATTATTCATATGGATCAAAAGGAAAATTTATCGAAATTAGTAAAGCGTGGTATTTTAACAACGATGGTAATGGTTATGTTAGCAGCGATTGTTGGTCTTGCTTTTGGGATCATCTTTCATTTAGGTGGAGAAGGTAATATACTTTTACAAACCAATGATGGCATGAAAGAAATTGTACCAGTGGTTACTACGTTGCGTAATTTGATTCCTGCTAATCCAATTGCCGCAATGGTTAATAACAATATCGTTGGTTTGGTTATTTTTGCAAGTTTTATTGCCCTTGCTGCACGCAGAATGCATACAAAACATAAAGCAAAGATACAAGTGTTTTACGATTTGATAGATGCATCACAAAAAATCGTTGTTAGTATCGCAATGAGTATTATTAAATTTATGCCATATGCAGTGTTAGCGTTATTAGCGAATACAATTGCACAAAGAGGTTTATCAAGCATTATGGAAGTCGCTAAATTTATTGTTGTTTTATATCTTGCTTGTATTGTACAGTTGCTTGTACAGTTATTTGCCTTGTCATTGTTTAAAGTAAATCCTTTCTTTTATTTGAAAAAGAGTGTGTCAATCTTGTTGTTGGCGTTTACTTCTCGAAGTTCACTTGGGGTATTGCCAGCAACAATTGACACATTGGTAGAAGATTTAGGTGTATCACAAGGGACAGCTAGCTTTGTAGCAAGCTTTGGGACTACTGCAGGAATGCAAGGTTGTGCAGGAATCTTTCCTGCTTTGTTAATTATCTATGTAGCTAATTTAACAGGCACAACGATTGATTTAAGTTTACTTGTGATGTCTGTGATTGTCATTACAATTGGTTCTATTGGTATTGCTGGAATACCAGGAACTAGTACAATGGCTGCATCTGTTGGGCTATCAGGAGTAGGTTTAGGTCCTAGTTTTGGTTTTGTAACACCAATTTTAGCCATTGATCCAATCATTGATATGATGCGTACGATGTTAAATGTATCTGGCTCGTTAACCAATGCAATAATGGTTGATCGACAACTACAATTAATGGATATGAAGCAATATTATCAAGAGAAGAAAACGCAGAAGTTAATGAAACAATCATCATAAATGATGCTTTGATCAAAATGATTGCTTGTTAGATGGGCAAAAGAAAAGGATAAATATTATCCTTTCTTTTTATGTATTTAGTTCATATGTTTTTACTCGTTCACTCACTAAATGAAAACCGTTGTTCACAAGGGCATTACGAATCTGCTTGATTTGTTCATCATCTCTTGTTTCTAAAGAAATTCTAAGGAAACAACTAGTGATTGCCATATTTGGATCGGCATTGTCATAATCAATAGAGATTACATTTCCACCGCATTCCGCAATGATTTTACTTACATCGGTTAATTGTCCTGGTTTATCTACTAAAGCAATGGTTAATGTATGTCTTCTGCCACTCATTAATAAACCTCTTGTGATGACACGATTTAAAATATTAACATCAATGTTTCCACCACTGACAACACATACGATATTTTTATTTTCACAAGCAAATTTATTGTACATGGTTGCTGCGACGGAAACAGCACCAGCTCCTTCTGCCACTATTTTTTGTTTTTCCATTAAGCACAAAATAGCAGCAGCAGTTTCATCGTCGCTAACAGTAACAATCTCATCGACATATTTTTCGATTAATGCAAAGGTGTGAGGTCCTGGTTGTTTTACGGCAATTCCATCAGCGAACGTATTGACACTTTCAAGCTCTACAATTTCATGTTTATTAATAGAAGTATACATACTTGCAGCTTCTTCTGCTTGTACACCAATGATGCGACAAGATGGTTTTAATGTTTTTACAGCATATGCAATACCACTAATTAAACCACCTCCACCAATAGGGACAACGACAACATCAACATTTTTTAATTGTTCTAATATTTCTAGTCCAACCGTTCCTTGTCCAGCAATGACATCTTCATCATCAAAAGGGTGAATGAAGGTCATGCCTGTTTCTTTTTGAATGGCCAAAGCACGATTATATGCATCATCATAGGCACCTCTTACTAACTCAACCTTTGCCCCGTATTGTTTTGTGGCTTCTACTTTAGAAATCGGTGCATTGTCTGGCATACAGATCAAACAGGGAATATTGCTTTTTTGTGCCGCTAACGCCACTCCTTGTGCATGATTTCCTGCACTACAAGCGATAATTCCTTTGCTTTTTTCTTCTTCATTTAACTGAGAAATTTTGTAGTAGGCCCCTCTAACCTTAAAACTACCTGTTACTTGTAAGTTTTCTGTTTTCAAATAAACTTTGTTGTTTTTGTTTAAAGAAGGGGCAAAGATAACTCCAGTTTCTCTTGCGACTTCCTCTAATACATTCGATGCATGATAAATCTTATCTAATGTAAGCATATGAATCCTCCTTATTTAAAACAAAATGGATTTGGTGTATAATAGCACATAAGGATGTGATATTATGAATCATAAATTAACACGATTACATATTCAATTAAATAGCATAGCTGTTTTTCGCAATTTACTTAACCAACCTATTTTAATAAGATTACAACATTTACTATTAAAAAGTCAAGAAGATAAGGAAGATGAGTATATTGATGCTATCGCTGCTTTAGCAGCTACGATTTATCAAAATGGTGGTGATTTAGGTAAAATTATTTTTACTTTAGTAATGGAGGATGAAAATCCTTATGTGAAAGCAAGAGCCATAGATGCTTATGTAAGTCCATCAATGGAAAAAGCATTAGTGCATGAATTGCATGTGTTTGAAGCAATTGCTGCCTTAGATGTGCAAAGTTTATTGTTAGAGCATATGGAGTATGATGAATTTATTCCTACATGGGAAAGTACGCAGTATGATTTTGTCAGTGAATATCAAGAACGCATGCAACAAATTCATAAGCGAGGTTATGGTATTTATGCTAAGTATCATATGTTTATGCTAGAAGATGGCATGATTAAACCAATATGTTTTCCTGACACACAAAGAATGAGTGATTTTAGTGATTATGAAAGAGAACGTAATTTGGTTGTGAAAAATACACAAGCATTGTTGTCTGGAGGTCCAGCCAGTAACACATTGTTGTATGGTGATGCAGGAACAGGAAAGTCTAGTACTATTAAAGCAATAGTGAATGAATATAAAGAAGAAGGATTGCGTTTAATTGAAGTCAAAAAACAACAATTATATCAAATTCCTCGTGTACTTGAAGAATTGTCTAAAAATCCTTTAAAGTTTATTATTTTTATTGATGATTTAAGCTTTGTCGCTAACGATGAAAATTTTGCAGCGTTGAAATCCATTTTGGAGGGAAGTGTGTCTGCCATTGGGAATAATGTTGTTATTTATGCGACAAGTAATCGGCGTCATTTAATCAAAGAAGATCATCAATCAAGAATGGGTGATGAAGTGCATTTAAGTGATACTTTGCAAGAAACGATGGGTTTATCCTCACGCTTTGGTTTAATGATTACCTTTAATCGTCCAGAAAAAGAAGTGTATTTGCATATTGTTTTATCGTTGGCTAATCAATATGAAATTGATATGCCAAAAGAAGAATTATATCGAAAAGCAGAAGCATTTGCGATTGCTCATCATGGTAGAAGTCCAAGAACAGCAAAACAGTTTATTGAATTAGTGAAAGCAGGAATTTAGATTGTTTCATGAATAGAAGTTTGTTATAATAAAGCAGTTAGATAAATAGATTAAAAATAGAAATAGAATAGGAGAATACTATGGCGTTTGATTCACTTACAAAACGTTTATCGAAAGCGTTTAAGAATGTAACAGGAAAAGGAAAATTATCAGAAAAAAATATGAATGACATGCTGAAGGAAGTTCGTATGTCATTATTAGAAGCAGATGTAAACTATAAAGTAGTAAAACAGTTCATTGAAGATGTAAAAGAAAAGGCAATGGGCGTTGAAGTGATGGATTCCTTAAATCCAGGAGAAATGGTTGTTAAGGTTGTTCGTGATGAATTGGTTAAATTACTTGGTGAAAATGAAGCGGAAATCAGTTTCAAAGAATCTGGTGTAACAACAATCATGATGGTTGGTCTACAAGGAACTGGGAAAACTACGGCTTCGGCGAAGATTGCCAACGTGTTGCAGAAAAAAAGAAGTCGTAAAGTGTTATTAGCAGCTTGTGATATTATTCGTCC
>SAAR01000377.1 GCA_009916335.1 Erysipelotrichia bacterium
TTTAATAGATTAAAGACAACTTTAAAATATACATTAAATCAAATAAAGCCTAAAAAACGGAAGTTTCAGTAAAAACGGAAACTTCGTTGAAATTTGAGCTTTATTTCAAACGCATTTTTAACACTGCGTTTTTATTTGACTAAATCATACAAATCATGATAGTTATTGCTATTTCCAGCAATCACACCAATTGATTTTGTATACCCCCATACATCAGGTTCAATTGCATCAATGATACCACCAGCCTCTTTAATAATCGTAGCCGCTGCTGCATAATCCCATGGTGCTAAACTCGCTTCATAAAAAGCATCATATCTACCACAAGCCACATAACATAAATCTAATGTCGCACTTCCACTTCTTCTTAAATCTCTTCCATTAACAAAAATTTTCTTTAAATTGTCAAACGTAAGATCGGCTTTTTCTTTTGCATAAGGAGCAGTTCCAACAACTACCAAAGAAGCATTTAAATCATGATCGTTTACGGTTAAAATCTTACCATTCAAATAACTTCCATGTCCCTTTACCCCAACAAATATTTCATCTAAGTAAGGATTATAAACCACGCCAATATATCCTTTACTCCCTTTCAACAAGGCAATAGATATACAGCTATGCTTTAAATCATAGGCATAGTTTGTCGTGCCATCAATAGGATCAACTACCCATACATAACCATCATCAAATTCATTATGATCACTTTCCTCTGCAATAATCTTTGCCTCTGGCACAATTTCTACTAATCGTTTTAAAATATATTCCTGTGATTTTACGTCCATCGTCGTAACAATATTGGCAATATCCCCCTTTTGTCTTATTCTGATGTCATCACGATGCATAATCAAATTTCCTGCCCCTTTTGCCACCGCAATCATCTCATTACAAACTTTTCTTATATCCATCATCTTTATCCTCTCACTCTATTTCAAATAATACACATTCAAATGGTCTTAGTTCAATATTTTGTTTATTGAACTTAATCTCTTCATAATTATGAAGAATAATATTTTTAACTTTAAAATCAAATGTAAATGGTACCTTGTGGTTCCTAAAATTAGCAATAACTGCAATTTTCATTTTATCACTATCTTTACGATAGGCAAATACATCTTTATGCTTTATATCCACAAAACGCAATTCTCCATCTAAAACCACATCTTGATATTTTTCTTTTCTAAGTTGAATCAATTGACGATAGAAATGAAAAATAGAATGTGGATCATGTAGTTGTTGTTGTACATTCACTTGTTTATAATTATCATTTACATCTAAATAAGGCTTTGCTTTAGAAAAACCTGCATAACGTGAATCATTCCACTGCATCGGTGTTCTTGCATTCACTCTACTTGCTCTGCGTAAATAAGTAAGTATTTCTTCTTCACTCATTGTTGCTTTTGCTTTTGCAATGAAATTTTGTGCACTGACATCTTTAAATTGTGATAAGTGTTGATATGTTACATTACTCATACCAATTTCTTCCCCATTATATAAGAATGGTGTTCCTCCCATAAACAAGAGTACCATTGCCAGCATCTTGGCACTTTCATTACGATAAGCAATATCTCCATACTGTGATACAACACGAGGGTGATCATGGTTGATCCAATATAAAGGATACCATGCTTGCTTTCCATAATTCGCAATCCACATATAGAACACTTCTTTTAACTTCACTACATCACTAATTAATTCATCTTCTTTATATTCGTTTCCATAGCTGCTATGCACCCATACGGAATCAAAGTTAAATACCATATTGCAACAACCTTGACGATAATTGACATATTGTAATGCTTGTCTAGGCGTTACTTCTCCACCTACTTCCCCAATGCTAACACAATCATAATGATCTAATACCTTCTCTTTAAATTCTTTTAGATAGGTAAATAATCTTGGTAAATTAGAGAATTTACTCCAATCCTCTGCTAATCCATATTCATTTAATGCTTTCTTGCTATCCTGAAAAGTTAAGTCTTTGGCTAAATGAGCAATGGCATCCATACGAAAACCATCAATTCCCATATCTAAGTATTGTCTAGCGATTGCATACATTTCTTCTCGTAATTGTTTGTTTTCCCAGTTTAAATCAGGCATTTTTTTAGAAAAAATCTTCAAATAAAAATCACCACTATCCCCTAATTGACACCATGCTGAATCCGAGAAAAACCCACTCCAATTATTTGGTGGCTGTAATTTACCATACCTATCTTTCTTCCCTTTTTGCCAAATATAGTAATCTTTTTTACTTGCATCATTTGAACATGCATCAACAAACCATGAATGTTCATCGGAAGTATGATTCATAACTAAATCAATAATAATACGCATTCCTTTTTGATGTGCTTTATTAATGAGTTCTTTCATATCTTCATCACTGCCAAAACGAGCATCAACATGTAAATAATCTTTTACATCATAGCCACAATCATCAAAGGGGGAAACAAAAAAAGGACATATCCAAAGTAAATTAACCCCTAACGTTGCTAAATAATCTAACTTAGCAATAATTCCTTTTAAATCACCTATTCCATCATTATTACTGTCATAAAAGCTACTAGGATAAATTTCATAACCTATTGCTTCTTTCCACCATTCACGCATATATACACACCCTTTTCCATTCTATTCTACCATATAAATATAAAAAAAACTGTTTATGTTTTACATAAACAGAATTATTTAATATAAAAGAAGCAAAGTATAGTGGAAGATAGGAAAGGGAAATTGGTACTATACTTTGCATTAGTATTCTAAATGTTTTTAACTGAAAATTCAACCCTTTAGGTAAACTTTTTATGCTTTTTTACTCTTAAAGTGATAAAAATGATATTTTTCAATAACAATCACATAAACCTGCGTATTTTCAATAAGAAAATTTAACTATTTTATAAATTTAAGATGGTGTTGTTACGATATAGATTATTCAAAAATGATGTTAAATTAATTTGTTGATGAATAACATAAAAACAAAACAGATTCCCTTTTTCTGTATTAAGACAAGTGCTTTGGTTTTGACTTTTGTTAAAGTATTTCACTAGATTGAACGTTACAGCACTTTTTTATCTATTACACTAAACATACTAT
>SAAR01000378.1 GCA_009916335.1 Erysipelotrichia bacterium
AGCTGTAAAAAATAGTGATAGAAAAATAACAGCTAACATCATCCAAATTGGTAAGTGATAACCAGTAGCGATTTCACCTGCATACGCTCTGATGGTAAAGAAAAAAGCAATACCAATTTTTCCGTTTTTTATGTGTTTTTTTCCATCTTTTTTTCTTTTGCTTATCTTATCACTAATTCTTTATGGCTAATTGCCTATTTTGTTCATATAAGAATGATTATTGTATAAAATATCGTATAAAAATTTCGCACTATTCTTTCCTCTTCTTTTATGATAAATCATATTATATATAATAAACAACATTTCCACATCAAAAACATTTCAAGAAAACTTAGACTTCTCGCTTCCTTAAATTTCAACAACTATAATTCACGAACTTCACGCATAAAAATTAGTTCATAACGAAAACAAAAAAAGTCAGAATACGCATCAGTTCAAAATACCCCTTCCCCCACACAAAACAAAACTATCAACGAAGAACAAATTTAAATTTTAAAATAGAAAAATCCCAACATCCATATCACTCTCTTTAAAGTGGCATTTAACTTTTCACTTCAAGACAAATTTATGGCACAAATTTTATATTGAAATTTATTTTTGATTAATATATAATAATAGCAGTTGCCCGAGTGGTGAAACTGGTAGACGCAGTGGACTCAAAATCCACCGGTAGCGATACCGTGCCGGTTCGAGTCCGGCCTCGGGCACCAATTATGTAGTGAAGTCGCACTATGGATTGTGTATTATTCAATCTCATCTGTGTGGCTTTTTATATTTATCCCTTTAGATAAACTTTATTAGATAAACTTTAATTTACACTTATTATAAACTTCATTTTTATAATTTCTTTTCAACATTATAATGATCTTCCTTCTCCAATCATATCAAACACACCAATTAACAAAAACAATCAAAGCCTTCAACATTTCTTCTACCACTTTCACAAATATGTACTACATTTTCAAGTATTTCATTTTATAGATATTGAACTTGTCTATGATTATTATATCTGCCATTTAAAACAATAATTTTAAAAAAAACAGGAAACTTATCCATCAGACAATCTCCTGTTTACAAAATGTATTTAAAATGATTTTACTTATTCACCAGCATTTTTTTCTTTTGGTAAAATCTGATTTAAGATAACACCTACAATTGCAGCCAATGCCGTTCCCGATAACGTTGCACTACCACCTAATGGGAATACTGCACCACCTAATCCAATAACTAGCATCGCACTTGCAACAATTAAATTCCTCTGTTTTGAGAAATCCACTTTACTATCAACTAAAATTCTTAATCCATTACTCGCAATAACACCATATAATAAAATACTCATACCACCTAATACACATGTTGGAATTGAGCTAATAAGGGCTGCTACTTTACCACAACATGATAACAAAATAGCAATTGCCGCTGCCCCACAAGTCACATAGACTGAACCGATTTTAGTTAATCCAATAACCCCTGTATTTTCACCATACGTTGTATTGGCTGGACCTCCTAAGAATGCAGAAACAGCAGTCGCCACACCATCTCCAACCAAAGTCTTTTCTAGTCCTGGATTTTTCAAGAAATTCTTACCACAGATTTTTCCTAATACGGTATGATCACCAATATGCTCAGAGATAGTTACAATTGCCACTGGTAAAATAGCAAATGTTTCTGGACCAAAATATAAATCATAACTTTTAAAACCAGGCACTTTAAATGGAAAAGCAAACTGTGGAATAGAAAACCAATCAGCACTCATAACTTTATCAAAATCAACCAATCCAAACGCAATTGATAAAACATATCCACATACAATAGCAACTAAAAAAGGAACAATTTTCAAAAATCCTTTTGCGTGCGTTGACACTAACGCTGCCACCAAAAAAGTTACAATCGCAACAATCATCGGTTCAACAGCACCACCAGATACAAAACCCGCATTGCTAATAGCACTACCAGCAAGTCCCAAACCGATAACAGCAATCATTGGTCCAATAACAATTGGTGGTAACAATTTGTCAATCCAATCCTTACCTACAAACTTAATAACAATTGCCACAATAACATAAATTAACCCAACAAGCATCAACCCTGTTTGTGAAGCAGAAATATCTCCACCCATCGCTTTTACTGCTAGTACAACAGCAGTGATATAGGCAAACGATGAACCCAAATAAACTGGTACTTTTCCTTTTGTACAAAAAGTATAAATCAATGTACCAATCCCTGAAGCAAATAAAGCAACAGATACCGGAAATCCTGTTAAAATAGGAACAAGAATCGTTGCTCCAAACATCGCAAAGACATGTTGAAAACTTAAAAATACCCATTGTGTTGGTTTTGGTTTTTCATTCACATCTATGATTAGCGAACTTTTTTCATTCATATATAAATATTCTCCTTCTTTTATAAAAACACCATGTAATATAATAGCACAATTATAGGAAACAAGTAAAATAAAAAAAGCAATAAAAACAACACACAAAAACTTTACCCTCTTTATCATTAAAAATAAATAATCACCCAAAACTTTATCTTTGTTTTCTATATATTAACATGGATAAAGCAAAAAAATCATTACTCCCTATAGACAACTTTATAACGATAAAAATAAATTCACATTACTTAATCCAAAGACGGCAAGCTACAATAAAAAACACACCATAAAATTTAAGTCATAAATAGTATGGACTGGATTAGCTTTTATAATTTATATTTTATATCATAAAATAAAGGTAGAACAATTAGATATATCTGCTCGCTTCCTTGATACTTAATTTATGCATGTTATGACGATACTTAGTGATAAAGTTTTTTACCCATTCTGGATTCGTTTTAGAATATTCACGCAAACTTGTGCCAATCGCTTTATTAATAAAGAACTGATTACTACCTAGATTATGAATGATTATATTTGCCAACAATTCTGTATTCGTATTTTCTTTCCTGTTTAATTGATAATGAATCGCCACTCTTCTAAGCCACATATTTTCATTCTCAGACCATGCAAGCATTAATGAATCAACATTGTGGTTACATAATACAATAGCACCAATCACATTATCCAAACAATCACTAATATCC
>SAAR01000379.1 GCA_009916335.1 Erysipelotrichia bacterium
AATATGAAAAAGAGTGGCAACACTATAAAGAGATAGAGAAAGAACTAGGGGTGAGTAATTTGATGATCTGTACAGACTATCCAGAAGTTGCTAAGGAGTTTTTTAATGCTTAAAATAAAAGCGGTGATATTTGATATGGATGGTGTGCTAATAGAAGCCAAAGACTGGCACTATGAAGCTTTAAACAAAGCTTTACAGCTCTTTGGTATGGAGATTAGCAGATATGATCATCTTGTTACTTACGATGGTCTTCCTACAAAGAAAAAACTAGAGATGCTTACCCATGAGCGAGGACTACCAAAAGGTCTTCATACGTTTATCAATGATATGAAACAACAATATACTATGGAGATAGTCTATGCAGAGTGTAAACCAAGGTTCTATCATGAATATGCCCTGAGTAAACTCAAGAATGAGGGTTACAATATGGCAGTATGTTCAAACTCTATACGAAATACGATAGAGGTGATGATGCAAAAAGCATCTTTGGAAAATTACTTAGATTTTTATATCTCAAATCAAGATGTTAAAAATGGAAAACCTGATCCTGAGATGTACAATAAAGCGATTGAGAGAATGGGCTTAGATCCAAAAGAGTGTATGATCGTAGAAGATAATGAAAACGGTATCAAAGCAGCACGTGCTAGTGGCGCAAATGTTATGATAGTAGATAACGTCGAAGATGTCAACTATGAAAATATCAAAAAACATATAGCACTATTTGAGGGAGAGAAATAATGATAAACATCCTCATACCGCTTGCCGGTAAAAATCAATTCTTTCCAGAAGCCGAATACCCATTTCCTAAACCCTTAATTGAGTTCAATGGTAAAACGATGATAGAACATGTATTGGACAATTTTTCCAGTATTCAAAAAAAGAAGCAGTTTATCTTTATACTCAATGATGAAGATTGTAAAAAGTATCACCTTGATAATGTACTAAATATCTTGACAGATCATACATGTAAGATCATCAAACTTAGTAGTGAAACAAAAGGTGCAGCTTGTAGTGCTATGATGGCGGTAGAACATATAGATAATGAGATTTCACTTATCATTGCCAATGCTGATCAACTTTTTAATGTCAACCTACAATCTGCAATCGAATCTTTTTTAGATTCAGATGCCGGAGTCATTACATTTGAATCCATTCATCCTAGATGGTCATATGTTAGACTGGGAGAAAATAATCAAGTAACAGAAACTGCAGAGAAAAGACCAATTAGCAAATATGCCATTGCAGGTTTTTATTTCTTTCAAAAGGGACAAGACTTTATTGCTTCCGCATCTAAAATGATAAAAAAAGATGCAAGTATCAATGGACTTTATTATATAGCTCCAGCTTTAAATGAGATGGTTCTTGCAAACAAAAAAATCGATACTTTTCAAATACAAAACAATCAATACCACACATTTTATACACCACAAAAGATAAAAGAGTATGAAAGGGTTACAACATGTTAAAAGAGCTTACAAAAAAGTACATAGATGCGTTTAGTAATAAAAATTTGAATGGTTGTGCAGAACTTTTTAAAGATGACTTTGCACTTGAAGATCCAGTTGTAAAAAGAATTGAAGGTAAAGAGGAAGTATTAAAAGCTATTAAAGGGATATTTGATTCTTGTGATACCTTGAGTTTCAGTGCAAAAAATATCTATCAAGATGATCAAACTACAATAATAGAGTTTCTATTGAAACTCGATGACACAATATTGACAGGCACGGATATTATAGAGTGGCAAGATGGCAAGATTAAAGAGCTTAGAGCTTATCTTGATATCCCTAAAGGTTAATTGTGAAAATCGCTAAACTCGAAAATATGCTAAAGGGTTGGTTTGTAGGTAACTTTGATCCAACACTCATAAAAACCAATGATGTAGAAGTAGCAGTGAAAGAGTATAAAAAGGGTGATTATGAAGAGACACATTATCACAAAATAGCTACCGAAATTACAGTCATAGTCTCTGGAAGAGTAAAAATGAATGGTGTTGAATACTCAAAAGGTGACATTATAGTTGTAGAACCAAATGAAGCTACCGACTTTGAAGCATTAGAAGATACTGTAAATACTGTAGTTAAATTTCCAGGTGCTAGTAATGATAAATATTTAGGAGAGGCAAATAATGATTAATATCGTTATACCAATGGCAGGTCAGGGAAGCAGATTTGCACAAGCAGGATATGAAAAACCAAAACCATTTATAGATGTAGATGGGAAACCAATGATTGTAAGAGTATTGGAGAATCTTGCTTACCCAAATGCCAGATATATTCTTATTGCTAGAAAAGAGCATATGGATAAAGAAAAAGAGCTTGTCACACAAATTGAAAAAGAGTTCAATGCTATATTTATTCCGATTAATAAACTAACAGAGGGTACAGCATGTACAGTCCTTTATGCAAGAAAGTATATCAATAATGATTAGCCGCTTTTAATAGCTAACTCCGATCAAATAGTAGATATGAATATAGCAGATTTCATTGATGACTGTAAAAACAGAAACCTTGATGGCTCAATTCTGACATTCATAGATCATTATCAAGACCCTAAGTGGTCATTTGCAAAACTGGATGAAAACAATTTAGTAACTGAAGTAAAAGAAAAAGTAGTCATCTCAGAATTTGCTACAGTTGGAATATACCTGTACTCTAAAGGCAAAGATTTCATAGATGCTTCAATTGATATGATCATCGAAAACGATAGAGTCAATAATGAGTTTTATACTTGTCCTACATACAATTATGCTATCAAGGATGGTTCAAAAATTGGTATCTACAATATCGAGTTTGAGCAGATGCATGGTATTGGTACTCCTGAAGATTTGAATTTGTATTTAGACTTTATAAAGTAAGAGTTGCTTGTGATGAAAGTAGTAGATCATAGCAACCACTTAAACTTTTTTAGACTTCTATTTGCTTTGCAAGTAGTGTATATGCATAGTTCACATTGGTTAGAGCTGCCTAAGGGGGGAGTCACTACCATTAAGTTAAGCTAGAAAAGCCTTTAAATTAGGGCTAAAAGTCAGTAAAAAAGATGGAATAAAATTTGTTTCTTTGATGTATCTACGAATA
>SAAR01000043.1 GCA_009916335.1 Erysipelotrichia bacterium
GGTTGGATGTCTGATGTTAATGCGTCTTTATCAGATGTGGATGCTATCGGTATCGGTCACAGGGGGACAGTCGGTAAACCACACATTTTAAAATCACCATTTTGGGCAATTGATACTCTATTCTATGCCGTTCCCAATGATGACGTTGATATCAACTTTGTGACGTATAGTTTAACGACATTTGAATGGTTGAAATATAATGAGACGTTAGCTGTTCCAACAATACCGATGGACAGAGTTAAACATACACGCATTAACTTACCATCCAAACAAGAGCAAGAAAAGATAGGGCAAATGATAAACAATATTGATAGCATTATTGATAACCATAATAAAAAAGTGGACCTACTTAAAGACCTTAAAAAAGGACTGCTTCAAAATCTATTTATATAATTAAAAACGACAATAACGAATTGCTGTCAATGCTAGATGCTATGGTTGGTATTGCACTTGATGATAATGCAATATTGCAAACAATGAAAGGAAATTTGAAGAAATTATGGTAAATAATCCTAATATTAGATTCGCAGGGTTTGCTGACGATTGGGTTCAACGTAAACTTGGCGATTATTTAATAAAATCTATTGAAATTAAGGCAGAAAACCCTTCGGAAATAGAATTGCTAACGGTACAACTTCATCATAAAGGGATAATAGCCTCTGGTAAAATGCCGAAAGTTACATCAAAAGGTCGATCTTATTTTGTTAGACATGTTGGTGAATTAATTATAGGTCGACAAAATTTTCATAATGGTGGTTTTGGAATAGCAAAGTCTGATGTAAATGGACTTATTGCCTCTAGCGCAATTCAGTCGTTTGATTTCAAAGATAACATAAATCCTTTTTTCTTAATTTCATTAATGCAACGATCTGATTGGTTAGGCAGAACCGAAGTATTTATTGGCGGAACAGGACAAAAGGAATATAGTGCAAATGTTTTGCTTAATCTTAAAATTGAGTCTACAGCACTAAAAGAGCAACAAAAGATCGGTTCTATATTTTCAACACTTGACCACAAAATTGGGCTTGAAGAACGTCAAATTGCATTATTGAAAGACCTTAAAAAAGGACTGCTTCAAAATCTATTTATATAATTAAAAAAAAAGTAGGGGAAAAATTATGTCAGAAAAAAATCTATTCACCAGCGAAAGCGTGTCAGAAGGTCATCCAGATAAGATCGCCGATCAAATTTCGGATGCCATTTTGGATGCCATTCTCACACAGGATCCAGATGCCCATGTTGCCGCTGAAACAGTGGTTTACACGGGGTCTGTCCATGTCTTTGGTGAAATTTCAACGACTGCTTATGTCAATATCGATGAGATTGTCAGAAATACGATCAAAGAAATCGGCTATACCGATGCTAACTTTGGTTTTGACTACAAAACTGTCGGCGTTCATCCGTCTATCGTGGAGCAGTCACCAGATATTGCCCAAGGGGTCAATGAAGCGATTGAAGTGCGTGGCGCTGAGGAAAAAGATGAGCTGGATTTGATTGGCGCAGGCGACCAAGGCTTGATGTTTGGCTTTGCTAGTAAAGAAACGTCAGAATATATGCCACTTGCGATTTCACTGTCACATCAACTCGTAAAAAAATTAGCTGATTTACGCAAATCAGGTGAGATTGCTTACCTGCGTCCTGATGCCAAAAGTCAAGTCACGGTCGAATACGATGAAAACGGTAACGCCAAACGCATTGATGCCATTGTCATCTCGACCCAGCACGCACCTGAAGCGACCAATGATCAAATTCATGCCGATGTCATCGAAAAAGTCATCAAAGTAGTCATTCCGGCTGAGTTGTTAGATGATGCAACCAAATATTTCATCAATCCGACAGGTCGTTTTGTTATCGGTGGCCCGCAAGGGGACTCAGGCTTGACAGGCCGTAAAATTATCGTCGACACTTACGGCGGGTATGCCCACCATGGTGGCGGTGCTTTCTCCGGAAAAGACGCGACGAAAGTCGACCGCTCGGCCTCTTATGCAGCGCGCTACATTGCGAAAAATATCGTGGCTGCAGGTCTTGCTGAAAAAGCTGAGATTCAGCTCAGCTATGCCATCGGCGTTGCCCACCCGATTTCGATTCATGTGGACACATTTGGTACAGGAAAAATCTCGTCAGAACGCTTAATCACAGCCATTCGTGAGAATTTCGATCTGCGTCCTGCTGGGATTATTAAGATGTTAGATCTCAAGCGCCCAATTTACCGGTCGACAGCTGCTTATGGCCATTTTGGTCGAACTGATGTTGACTTGCCATGGGAAAGATTAGATAAAGTTGATATTTTGCGCTCGCTTTTGTGAATCTATTTATATAATTAAAAAAAAGACATTATCGCTTGCATTTTACAAATTAAAGTGGTATACTTAAAATATAGAGATGAGATGTCTCTATATATTTTAATAACAATTTGCACGGGATGCAAATAGAAAGAGGAGAACATGGACAACGATAAACCAGTTGACATCTTAAATCGTTATACTCGAGGTTTACCATTAATTGATGTTGCTAGTATGTTAAACGTAAGTTTATCATCAGCATCACGCAAACAACGTGGACTGCAAAGTATAACGCAAAAAGATAAGCAGGCACTGGTTAAGAAATTCAACATCAAAGATGAAGAACTGCTCAACCTTATGGAAGTAAACATTTAAATAGAAGAAGGCTAATACAATGAAAACAACAACAACAACAACAACAAAACCAGAAACCTTTATGGAAGCCGTACTCGCTTTAGTTGCGTACGATATTGCTGCCGGTAACTTTGAAATCTTGGAACTTGAAGAGAATGGCAAATACGGCCACGGTAAGTTTTTATTCACTGGCACAGAGGATGACAATTCTCCATATAATTATACTATTGAATTCAAACTCGAACCAGGTGAGACTTATGCTGACGTTTCGATTGTGGATAACATCACAAACGAAACACTCAACACAGTGGACAATTTATATAGAGTGGTACTAAGTTGATATCATTGCTTTGGGTATAAAATTATACCCTGATATAAATAAAAAAAGCGTGTTATAAACACGCTTTTTGTTTGTCATTGATTATCATTATTCTTAACATTAGTTAGCATCTTACCTACAAATGATAGTGACGACATTACAAGTACAAAAATCAAAGACAGTTTGATGTTAATGTACATATAAATACCTAGATGAATTATCAACGTTACTAATGATGTGATAAATGCAATTACAATGCTAACCATAAACAACATAACCATTGCAATTGCCAACGCTACTAATACCTGACCGATAAGTTTTAAAATTTTCATGATTGTTATCCTCCAATATGTCTGTAACTATATAATACCATATTTAAATTAAAATGTAAAATATAATCAATCACGTTTGTAATAATCAAATGAATGCCTTACACCATAGTCTTGTTCGCCAGTTGGTGTTAGACATTCGTAACTACAAACACCAGATGCGGATATTCTTATCACGCTATTATTACTACCAGTAAAACTCAAATCTTTTTGTGGCGGGTTAGCCAATGTAAAAAAGTTGTTTTTATCTATCAAATCACCATTGTATGTTCTTCGACAAATGACAACGACATGAACTAGTGAAACCAATCCGCATTTTATTTTAGTTTCTAATATATAGTGTGTAACACCATTAGTACTCTTATTTTCCGAATACCGATAATCTAACATGCTTGATGGTGAACCTTGTACATTATACAATGATGCAGGACCTTCAAAATCATCACCACGTTCACCTTTTTCACCTTGTTCACCCTGCAGCCCATTTTTACCTTTGTCGCCTTTGATCGCAGCTACATTAGGGTCACCTAATCCCGGATACATTTCATACGCCATTTAAATCACCCCTTATTGGTCTTCTTTATTAATTCGGATATCTCACTAATATTTCAAACAAACAATAATACGAAACAAGTGACGATGTTGCGCCACTCCAATTGGCAATAAAATATGTTTGCTTGTAAACATCATCGTAAACCATTCTTGGGTTTGTGAATTTACCAAGTGAACCTGAAACCATACGCCAGTATATAACATCTTCAGGTTTAAAACTAAACCAACCGGTACGCATATCACCAGCAGGGTCTCCTCCAGATCCCCTCAACGTAGCTGTTAGAAAACCTATATCATTAGGATAACCATTAGATAAAAAATCATCTATTGGTGTTTCAATATTGGCAATAATTTCGTCTGTACCTTTGTCGCCAGCATAACCCTTGACACCTTTATCACCTGGTTCACCTTTGTCACCAACTGGCTCTATTGTGTCTAAATTATATACATGACCATTATTTTCGTAAGCCATAATTTAACCCCCAATTATTCTAGTATTGTATTTATAACACCATTTCCACCAGTACCATAACAATTAATTTGTAGTGCTGAATAACCAAATCTGGATACTATGTTAAACCCAAAAAATGCAAGACCGTCGTCACTAGCTCTATCACATCCCATTGATGTATCTGACCAATTACTGTCCAATCTTGCGTAGTAACGTGATACATAACCCTCGATACTATTGTTTAGGATTGTCGGTATTGTAGCTGATAGTTTATATATATAAGTACTAGTGCCAAGAATGCGTATACGTGTCAAATTACCTGTGCCCAAAATAGTACCACTACCATCCGCAGATGTTGTAAATTTAAGTTCTGCAGTTTCAAATGTTGTGTTGCGTATTGTGGCAACTGGTTGGGGTGTTGGTTTACCAGCAGCACCTTTGTCACCAGCGTCACCTTTCTCACCTCTATCACCTGTTGGTCCAGTGGTACCTTTATCGTGATAGTATTGCGTTTCGTAAGACATTATAGTACCTCCGATTTATATCTTGGTGATTTGGTAACAGATATTTCTGACAGAACAAAATCACCATCCATGTCAAAGTTACCTGCGTGGCTGAAACCGCCACCGTTTTTAATTATATTATTTATTATATCATTATATTTATCATCCGTAAACATTTTGAACACAGAACCGTCAAAAGACGCATGCCCAATAATTGTTTTATGTTCAAGTTTGAATGATATATGTTTTCTTGGTAATATTGTGTATGGTAAATTCAAAAGTCTACAATGGTACATACATATTGACACGTTTATTACCCCCATTTTCGTATGTTATAGATGACACAACCCTAACCTCATTATTTATATTTATTGATTTTATGTCTGTAGGTATATTAGCTTTTGTCAGAATTGAGTCTTGCGATATATCTTTGTTATTTGTGAACCCACTGTTACCAATTGTATCAGCTCCGTGTCTACCAAAATAACTCATGTTGACGTTATTCAATCCAATTTTTGATTTTTTTGGTATATCAGTGGATAATGTGAATTCTGGAACATAATAGGTATAAACTCCATCAATAACAGATTTAACCTTTGTCAATTGTATATTTAGTTGCGGTGATGATCCACTACCGTTTTTCTCAGCCTCATCATTGAGTAGGTTACTAAATGTTTTCCATGAGTTTGCATTTCGCACTGGAACATTTGGATAACTAACATCATCACCGACAACAGTTATAACTTTTGAACCAATAGAAACACGACTACTAAATGAATCTACTAAACTGTAAAAATATGCGGCTGATAGATAAAAGAAATCACTATAGTGCAATGTTTCTATAGATGGCGATACAGCACCGATTTCAGAACGTGATGAGAATGGCGGTAATGCTGAAAGAGGTATATAATAACCGTCGTAGGTTTTACCAGCTACAAGCTTAAATTGTGGCAATGAAGCCCAAAAATTACCGTCACGTGATGACATATACCATGAAGCTCTAGCATTTGATGGTATAAAGAAAAACGCCCACACAGGTATTGTTTTTTCTGAAATAATTCTATTTAATTTTGACACATCTTTAATATGCTTGTCGGTCATTGCCGCAATAACGAAAATAGGTCCGAGAAGGTCTAAATCCGATGTGTTTGTGAATGTGCCAACATGTGAATCTGTTGACAAACCGATTCCAAACGTATCCATCGAACCAGTACCCCAATAACTTTGTGATGGTCGTTCTGGGTCTATAATACTGCGATATGTATATTGTATTTTCATCATTAATCCTCCTAAGTCATGTAAAGCATATCGTATGTCTCTGAATAATGCATATTTCTAACCATTGCATTTTCATCAACACCAAATGCTAAAATGCCTTGCGGTAATGCAATTCTACCAATCATTGTTCTAGTTCCTGCTGACACTGCTGACCACCCATAAACATAACCTGAGATTATTGTATAATTATCAGGAACCGATTCAAAATCATCAGGTAATATATAAACAGATGATAATGACATTGGGTCGGCTAAATCAATGCACTTGAATTTAAACCCCAAATCACCAACGTTGCTAATATTTAAAATTTCAAGGAAATTACAAGGTATCATGGAATATCCGTCTGCTGAAGGAAATTGACCTCCAACTACTTCGCAATCTCCAAACCGTTTTGCTTGGCTTTCGCCATCAGATACTATACTGTTAGCATATTCGAAAAACCAAGGTGTTGTTGGCGTAAATGTGGCTTTCGCTGTAAGTGTATGTGCACTTCTAAATTCCTCAAATGCGAAACTACTTAAATAACCATTTACACACTGCTTACCACCATGTCCATCGTACGATTCCAAAATAATAGTGAACTCACCTGTTCCCCACGCTCGCAAAAATTTATCTCTCAATTTATAATATCGTTCTATACTACCGTTTGCTTTTATTATAATATTTATAGAAAATGAATCGGCTAAAGGTTTCACATAAAATATACTGGTTGCATTGTTTTCAGCATCAACTACTGATTCAACATTTAAGGTGTTACTACCCCATGAATCTGGCACTGTAATTTCGATATTATCGGCAATCAGGTTAGTATTAACTCCAGTAGTAATATGGTCGCTACTTGAATAGCAAACGCGTATCGGAAATTGATTATCCCTAGACACGTCCGCACCAGCGGCGTTTCCTTTTGGTAATGTTTGAAAATATACTTTGCGTACCATTTTAATTTCCTCCTATATTTTAAAAAGAGCAATGTGGTTAAACCACACCACTCTTAATTAATCTGGCAACTTCACGAGACAATGCTCGCATGTCCATATTTTGATTTGATGATATATTAAATTTGTTTTCTTGTGTAACTGAGCTTGAAGAATTGTTAACAGAAGCTTTGTAATTTTTTACTTTTGAATCAACATCTACATCACCACTATTAAATATTCCACCAAACCAACTTTTCACCTTATCAAAACCTTTACCAATGCTGTCAAAGAATTTTCCAATTGATCTGCCCCATTGTACTAGTTTGTCAATTATAGCTTTAAATCCAATACCAGCGTAACCTACTAAATTAACTAGTAATCCGATTAAATTACCAATAACTCTAAATATCCCACTATCACTCAACCATTTTAATAAGTCTTTAAATACTTGAATAACAGACGACACGCCATCAATTATTACATTTAAATCTATAGCCTCGAAGAATCCTTTGGTTATTTCACCGACAAACCTTTGTATTTCTAATATAGTGCCTTGTATCATCTTGATAAAATTACCAATTTTACCAGTGTCTAACCTTGATAACATATCACTTATAGCAACAGACACACTATTATACGAATTTACAAATTCGTTTAATATAGGATTGATAAAATTGAAAAGTTCTTCCATAACTGATTTGAAGCTTAAAGTCTTACCTGTATTATTTTCAAAACCGTCAGAAATCGTTTTCCACAAATTAATAAATATATCCATAACTGATTGAGCAGCTGCAAAAATACTAGACAACGCGGTAGATAAACCACCTTCACCAAGTGATGAAATCATTTCGTTTATACCGGAAAGTATATTAGTAATGAAAACAATTATAGAATTAAAGTCTATTGCGCCAATCAAATTTGAAATCAAACCAGAAATTGTTGTTATTATAGAGCTTATTGTTGTAGATAAAGCTCCAAACATTCCGAATAGTGAATCCATGTTAACATTAGCAAATGATTCACTAAATGCAGAACCAATAGATTTAGCTGCTGATATAATAGAAGATAATATTGGAGAAAGTAGATTCAATAATGGTAGTAAGTCGGCTATCGTATTAATAGCACCTCCAAAGAATGAACCAATAGACTCGCTATTACCACCTAGTTGAGTAATCAATCTATTGAAAATATCAGATACTATTGCAATTGAATTAGCAACCTTATTAAAATCTATTGCGTTGAACGCTGATGCAAGTGTGGTTGATACAACGCTTGCAATTTTAGTTATAACATTAAACAATGAGTCAAACATGTAGTAAACTGTTGATATGTCAATTTTACTAAACGCTACAGATATAGATTTTACGAAATCAGAAACAATAACGATAACATTTTTTATAGCTCCACCCAATTCAATAATTAATTGTGATATAACTGACGCAACACTTTTAACTGTTGATAACATAGCACCGAAATTTATACTACCAAAAGCAGTTTCAAATACAGAAGCAATAGTATCTGCTAGAGTAGTCAATACGGATAATACGGATTCAAACGTTGAATACATATCATTGAATGATATGTTTGACACTGATTCTGAAACAGCCGTAGCAAAACGACTAATCAAACTAATTACTGAAGATAATAACGGTGATAACAAGTTGAAAATAGGTATCGCACTAGCGATTGCATTTACTATTTTACCAAAAACTGTTGCGAAGGTAGTAGTCAAACCATCATTCAATTGTGATAGCAATGTTTTAATTACATTTACAAGTGAGTTAATTCCATAAATTAAAGTGTTAAAATCAATAGATTCAAATGCCGCACTCAACACATTAACGATAACATTAGCAACATCTTCAATTAGAGACATTAGATTTCTAAATGTTTCTGTTAACGCAGACATATTTATCTTTGCAAATGTTGATGATAGTGATGACCCCAATCTCGAAACGATATTAATTATTTTGGTGAACACGCTACTAAAAACAGATAATAATGTTTTTATGGCATTATTTAATGTTAATGGTAAGCCTGTTATAGATGAGAATGCACTTGAAAATTTAGAAGCAAAATTAGTTATAACATTAATAATTTGGTTAATAATCGACATCAATGATGACAATATTGAAGTGAAATCTAACGTCGCAATCTGTGATGTTATTGAATTAAATATTTTAAATATCAAACTTGGTATATTTGAACTTGACAATAATGAAACAAGTGTTTTGATACCTGAAATCAGATTATTTATTGCCAATCTAACATTGTTGAAATTTATAGAATTTAATGCAACAACTAAAACATTTACAATAACCGCAACAAGTGATTGTATTGTGTTCGTAATTGATGAAATAACGTTTGATACAGAACCCAAACCACTTCTAGCAAATGCTGAAGACAGTGCATTTGCTAGTGTTGAAATCAACGACAAAACAAATGAAATTTTAGAAGCCACAATATCCATCAAAGATGATAATGTACCCATAAATGATGATGCAGAACCAGTTATAGATTTGAATATCGAGCTTATTGTTGAACCAAAACTTGATAAATATTTTAGAAGTGATATTATAGCATCTGCAATTTTTGTAAAAAATGCGTCATAGTTTATAGATTCTAAATACGAAGCAAACGCTTTGAACTCGTCTGTATCGAATAAATTTGACATTCTATCAACTAGTTTCACCATTGCGGCAGTTATTTTATTGAATGCTGGTTGTAATTTTGAAGCCAAATTTTCACGAAGTGAATCAAGAGCATCAGGTAATGTCTTTATTGCATCACCACCTTTATCGGAAACTTCAACCATTGCGTCATTCAATTCATCAACGCCGATTTTACCTGCGGCAACAGCTGCGTTAAAATCTTTTAGTGTTCCACCAGCTTTTTTGTAAGTATCAAATGCTTGTGATTTTAGAGCTGCACCCAAAGCCGAATTTGCGTCGGTTATTTGGTTCATGTTTTCGGCTGTAACTTTACCAGCAGAAGCGATTTGACCAAGAGCCATAGATACACTTGAGAAGGCCTCACCAGAACCACCAAACGCTTGATTTGCCTTTGCTGCGGCGTCTACGATTTTAGCTGTATTATCAGCATCTTTACCAATACCAACTAAAACAGAACCGAATTTGTCAGCATCCTCTGTGCTTATGTTGGTATTAATAGCTGTCTTTTTAAGTGAATCACTTAGTTTATCAAAGTCGCCACTAATACCCTTGAAGTCCATTACCTTCTTAAGCCCATTAGCCGCTGTTTGTGCTTTTTGCATGTTAGAGGTTATGTCGCTCATTGTTGAACCAATTTTGTTAGTTATGTTTGATCCAATTTGTCTAAGCGAACCAATAACTATCTCGTTTAACATGCTACCAATTTGTTTAATTGGTGATGACAATATTGAAACCATCGATCTGCCGATAGTTGAGAATGCTGATTTAAATATTCTAGTGGTTGTTGATGCAACAGATCCAAACATTGATGTTATTCGTGATGCACCATAAGAAAATGATGAACCAATAAAGCCGCCAACTTTTGAAAATGCACGTGCAACGCCTGAAACAGATGAACCAGCTAGTCTTATCACCGCACCAAACGCATTCTCTGATGCACTAACGGCTTTAGACATAGATGAGCCGACTATGCTGCCTATTCTTGAAAATGCGGAAAATGTGGCTGTACTGGCACGCTTCATCGAATTGAACACATTAACGGATGCGTTACCAATACCATTGATGATACCAACAACACCATTAAATCCAGCACCAATGCTTTTTCCAATTATCGAAGTTGTAGCAGCGGCTGTCTTATTTATTGATGAAATACTTTTCTTAAAAACTGAAACTATTTTTCCAGTTTGTGATCCGATCGAATCTGGCATATTAGACGTTGTACGGTTTAAATCTTGCATTTTTCCGTTAAGTTGCTTTGTATCTGTGTTTAGATTCTGCAATCGGTTGCTCAATTTAACGAAATTAGTCATATCCAACTTTGGATCGATATTTGATAATGATTTTTTAGTATCGTCAGCTTGTTTTCGTGTTAACTTTAATTGTTCATTTAAGTTGCGATACATTTTATTAGCAATATCCGAATTTTTAGGGTCGACTTTAAGAGCTTTGTTTAATGACGAACCTTCAGATTTTAGCAGCTTCATTGCTTTATTCATGTTTTTCAACGAAGATTCGAATTCGGCTGTTTCGCCGTTAATTTTAACACTAAATGTATTTGCCATTAATCACACCTCCTATCTTCGTTTTTGTTCGTCGTGTTGTTCTTCTAATATTTTAGCTCTATAATTAACTAAATTAACCGCTTGCTCGTATTCCATATCAATCAAACTCTCAATTGTCATCCCGACCTGAATTATATTTGACATAAACGTAGACAATGCGTTATTCTTTTTATATGCATTATATTTTAAAATGCGCCTGTCCACGATATTTTTTATATCTAAATCTTGATTGATACTTAAATATTCAGAGAGTTTGTCTTTTGATTCTTTTTCTTTGAGTTTCAAGTCTTCATTCTCGCGAATACTTTTGAACACCGTTGATAATGTCCCAATACCTTTCGAAAGACTTAAATCTTCATCCATTATATAGTCTTCTATTTTACCATCTGTTCGTGCAAATGTGAAGGCACTAACCATACTGGACAGAATTTCTATATATTCATTTTCAACATTTGAGTCTAAAAGCTTGCTTTGATATTCTAAAACCCTTAAATCATCAAATGGGTCGGATGCTGTTATGGATTGATAACGTATAAATGTCCGAACACTATCCATTTGAGATACTCCAATCTTTAAAATGCATCTTCCATTAAACGAGCAAGCTCATCCATTGAGAATTCGTAATCTCCTAAATCATGTGTTTCACACGCTGTGTTGTACACTTTACGAGCTTCGTTTAAATCTAAAAAATCACGTGTTAGAACCAAAGCATGAAAAAGTGGTTCTGCTAAATCCGTATAACGTTCGTAATTTTCAGATTCAACAATACCTTGTAATTCTTTTACTTGTTGCATTAAATCCTTGCCAGTAATTAATTTAAATTTTCTAATTTTTGATAAAGCCATGATAATTCCTCCATTTATTTGTGTTAGTTGTTATGTTATAACATGTAAATATTAGAACGTATATTAACAATCTAGTATTCTATGTATAAATATATTATATCACAAACATGTCAAAAATAACAAAAAATCGCATACATATGTATGCGATTTTCATCAAATAATAAGATTTTGCCCTGCAAAAATCAGATTAGGATTTATAATATTGTTTTTGTTTTGTATTTCCGACACGGTTGTATTGTAAATTTGCGCAATACTACTCAAAGTGTCACCATATTCCACGGTTACAACTCCATGTGATGATTTAGTATTTGATACACTATCAACCACGATTGTCTGACCAACATAAATCAAGTTTGGATTGGCAATACCATTTAATGATTGTAACGATGAAACACTTGTGTCGTATTGTGAAGCAATACCGCTTAATGTGTCACCAGTAACAACTGTGTATGTTGAAGTTTGAGAACTTGATACACCAACTGAATCATTGATAAGTGCTTGAACTGAATTATAATATGTTCCTAAATTAACTCTACGAACATCACCATCGCCTAATTTACCAGCTAACACTTCATCTTTCAATGTCTCATGTGATTCACTACCGGTGATTACACCACTTCGTTCATTAATGATTGTCTGAACAGATGTATAATCATTACCTAAATTCGTTTTTCGTTCATCACCATTGCCATATTCACCGTTTTGTGTTTTTGATGCTAGATCTTCCAATCTACCAACTTCCGCGCCACTTGCTTCTGGTTCTGCTTGATTATCATTAACAATATAACCATCGTTATTTGCTAATTTATTCCATGTATCAATATCCAAATAGAAAAGTGATTTGTCAAGTGGTGTTGAAGAAAACTGCCAACCAGTTAACGTTGACCAAGAACCGATTGAATATGGGAATGACATCGGTGACCATCCAACGTCGGCCATTGTTGGGTATCCAGCGAACCACAACCAAGTGTCATTAGCCAAGTAGCTACCTGTCTGAGATACGCCATCAGAGCCCGTGTAGAGCCCTGGTTGTACACCAGTTAATCGTTTAACTTCGTCGATGAATTCTCTAGCCCATGCACCATTACCCCAATTTGCGTTACCGCCAGCTTCCCAATCTAAAATCAAAACGGGTTTGTTTGCAACATTAAGATATTGTTTGATGTTGTTAACAAAATAACGAGCTTCTGCAACAGCACTAGCACTTGACTGGTCACCAGCATAATGGTAAATACCCCAAGGTTTGTTTTGTGCGACTGCTTGATTGGCAACATACTCAAAATATGGGTTCTTGTAGGCTGTACCACCAGTAGCTTTAACAATAACCGCGTCCTCGCCATAACTACCAACAGTGTAAGCTCCTTGCCAACTAGCAACGTCTGTTACTTTCATTGACGCATCTGCAACCATTGAAAATCCTGACAGTGACACAATTGAAACTGTCATGATTAATGCGACAATCATTTTCTTTAAATTCTTCATTTATTTACCCTCCATTTTTAACACGCTACGTGTATAGTTGTAACTGTACCATAAACAGCATTATTTTCACAATTATTTACCACCATATTATACATCAAAATTCAAGTAAAAAGTATTAAAAACATTTAAATCTGATGGGAATGTTATTGAATCCTCATTTGTTGTCAATCTTAAAGACGTAAATATTGAATAATCACCAATAACTGTTTTTTCCAAAATATTAATTTCAAGTAAACATTTAACATTTATCATGGTCCATGTACTGTCACGATATGATATTGTAGCCGGTATTTTATTACCAAATTGCTGATAATAATTGTTCAAAATATACCACTTATCCATAGAAACACCTGTTATCCCATATGGTGATTCATTGTTACCAAAATTTATAAATTTTGACCAAACCAAACCATCCCTTGTGAAATAAGCTTCTCCTATTGGTCGTGTTTGGTCAATATCAGAACCTAATGTATACGGTTCACCATTAACATATTTAAGGTTCCAAGAAGATGAAGAGTATTGTTGTGGGCCGTCCTTAAACATAAATGTGCAAAGATGTGTACCTCTGGAAATATTCTTACCGTGAGTAACGTCAAGGTCAGCAAGTTTAAAATGTTCTTGATTAGAAAAGTCATCGATAACAGTTTTGACATATTGTAGAATTTTTAGTGGAACACCACTAGACCCACTAGACAGACCCTTTTGTATATCTGCAACTACCAATCCATCTTCGTTTTTTTTATAATTGAATAATTGAACAATGCTACCCCTAGTATTTGAAATGTCAATATTTGGGTTACTCGAAGTATTGTACCATAGTACTCTAAATTTATCTTTGTTTGTTAGAATACCAATATTAATACCATTATCACCGATAACACTATTAGTGGATAAATGAATTGTTGGTACACCTCCACCAGAGTTCGTATTGGCTAACGATGCTAGCCACTCAGCTTCGGTACCCGAGAAACCATTGGCTACAGCCTCTTCGTAAGCTGATAATCCAGTGTCACCTTTAGGTCCTGGTTCACCAGTATCACCTTTGGGACCTGGTTCTCCAGTATCACCTTTAGGACCGGGTTCTCCAGTATCACCTTTAGGACCTGGTTCTCCAGTATCACCTTTAGGCCCTGGTTCCCCAGTATCACCTTTAGGTCCTGGTTCTCCAGTATCACCTTTAGGACCGGGTTCTCCGATATCACCTTTAGGACCGGGTTCTCCAGTATCACCTTTTTTGATTGTAACAATGGAATTATCTGTGAACGTGATAACTGTATTACCATCAATATCAAAACTTGTTGATTTTACACCAAAATCAACATCAGAACCATCATCGAACGTAAGATTGTCAACAATACTTTCCCAAGTTGCCGAAAAGTTAGCTTCGCTCATCTCTCTATTTGTAACCCATGATTGAATTAAAAAATCTTTAAGTTCTTGTTTGCTTGAAAATTTACTCATCTAAATTATCCTCCAAAATTGAATACGACATTGTTGTCAATAATTCGTGTTCTAAATCACTAAGTGTTGCGTAAAATGATGTTTGTGCATCTTGATAAATCATTCTTTGAACATGCACTACGATAAACTCCAATGCGCGTTCGTTAGAATTTCTATTTGAAATGATTTCACCAACTACATGTTCACCAACCTTAAAATTTGCTACGGTTATAATTTTTCCATCATTGTCTTGACCTAGAACAGCATTTATACCAGCCATTTTTAATCTACCAATAGCAGTTCTTATTTGTAACTCAATTTGATAATCGTAAACCGTTTCTTCTTCGTCGATTCCCAACATTGTTTTCACGTTACTTATTAATGTCTTCTCCATTTTTATAACCTTCCGAGTTTTCTAATTTCTTTTTAAGCTCTTGTGGTAGTAGGTTCTCTGCTATTTTCCAAGCAAATTTTGCGTTTGGAAATGCGACAGCATAATTAGCAATGCATGAACCAACTACACCAAACAATACAGCCATAAATACAATAATTGTTAAAATACGAATAATCATTGAATCAGCTTGATTAATATAATGCGTTCGTGATAACAC
>SAAR01000380.1 GCA_009916335.1 Erysipelotrichia bacterium
CAATGGTTGTAGTTTGATGAATTTCGCTATAAATAACAAGTTTTTATTTAAAGATTGCGGTATAATTAAAATGATTACTTCACAGTTTGGAGGTTGTTATGAAGAATAAATTTGAAAAGCTAAAGATTGAAAATAACGATCAAAAGATCAACACAAAAAAAACTTTAGATACGTTCGACAACATCTCAGCAGAGTCAAAGCGAGTTTCTAAAATCGCTCTGAACGCAAATATAATCATCAGCGATCTAGACCGGCAGTTTGAAACAGCGACTCGCCTGAAAAAAATCGATATGTCTTTTTTATTTTTAGCAACAGGCATGCATATCGTTAGGCAACATCTCCAAAATAACTATTTTACAGATGGGTCTCGAAAAACAGACAAAGAGGCTGCTGGAGAAAGTAATTATAATAGGGAACTTAGGGGAAAAAAACTATATTATACTACTAAAGAAGAAATTCTAAGCAATCCAGTTCCATTCGATACACAAAATGGAGCTCCCTTTAAGGGGGTAGACTTAGGCGGTGGTAAAGGGCATCGAATAGCAACTGCTGGCCATGATCCACTGATCGGATGGATTGTCGGGACAGCGAATATTGCAACAAGAACGATGACCTTGTTAAAACCATTTCCTGAATCTTATCATGTTAAATGTGGAAACTACTTTACTAAATTTGGAGACACATCAGTAAATCGAAACGACTATTTATATCAAAAAGCTAGTTTCTCCAAAATTATCGATTATGGGATAGTAAAGAATACCAGTTCCATTGATGGGATTAGTTTATTGGCCATCGCTTTAATGAAAGAAGCCATCCACTTGAAAAGTGATGTACTTTCCAAGGAAAGCTTACCCTTACCTTTCACATCAATAAATCCAAATTTAGCAAGAAAACTGGGAGAATATAACATAGATATGGCTTCGGTCCTTACTATTGGAAAACAAGCTAGTTATGCGGTGGCGATTAACACAGTTATATATTTATTGCATCAATTGCTAATAACACAGATAGAAGATGAAAACCCTCAATTCGTGCAGTTACGTAGCCGGAAAATACTTAGCTACTCAAATACTATTGCCACAACGAGCAATATTGTCGAGAGCGCCATCACACAAAACGTGAATCATCTTGATATCGGTGGATTTCTAGTCACCCTCTACAGGCTAACCAGTGATATTAAATTTCAGAATAAAATAAAAGAAGAGTTTTTAGAGAAAGAATTCTATAAATTAGTCATGAATAACTAAAAGGGGTGGAGTCAATGGGTATTTTGGGATCAGGAAAAAAACAAGAATTTAAGCGTGGAATGGACGCAGGAGCAAGACCGTTCGAAGATAAAATGACACAACTCGGTGAACAAGTAGATGACGTCAAAAAAGAATTATCAAACCAAATTAATAATTTTTCAGACATTCAAAACGCTATCCTCACCGAGCTATCTAGCAAAGAGAAGAAAGAACTCTTTGATCTGGATACAGAAAAAAGCACAGACCTTCTAGACCGTGATGATAAAGAGTTCGCTTTGAGCATACTTTATTCTATTGCAGATCTAATTGAGGAGACATCTGATCTACAAAAACAATACATAATCAGATTACAAAGGTACTTTGAAATAACGGAGCCCAATCTGAATGTCGGATTAAGTAAAATAGAGAACTTGGATGACCTCGCAACTCAAAAAGTACTTTATCAATTGGTGAATGAGTTTGTATTCCTTTATAATGGCGAGTTCTATGAAAATGAATTGGATGAAGATTTGTACGATTATTTTTCTCTAAACAAGAAGACAAAAAACGCTATCCGAGAAGGCATTGAACGTTTGGTTAAAATTATGGGTTACTATGGTTTAATAGAAAAATATGGTTACGAAGTAGTTGAGGAGATCCAAGATGAAGATACTACTGAAGAAAGAATAACAGGTGTTTCGTTAATTGATGAAACCCTTTTTGGCCTATTACGAGATTATGTAACCATGGCTTGCCCTTCAACAGCTTTTGCAGTCGGCGATGAAATCAACTTGATTTTGGAAGATGATTTAAGAATCCGGTTTGAACTGTCCAAAGATGAAAAAATTTTATGTGGATCCTACGAATTGGTAGTCACTCCAGATAAGATATATCTGAATAATAGTAGTATAGGTATTATTTCTGCTCCTTACAGGGGGATACTCAATATAGACTGCGATAATTATCAGCTTATTGTCAAAACAGAAAGCGAGACATTGAAATATGCAATATCCGGCGCCTCGGACTATGGTTTCGCTATTAAGGACTATGTATTATGGTTAAAAATATTTAATAAAGCTTCAAAGGGAATTTTTGAATATAAACCTGACTTAAATATTAGCAGCAAATATCTTGAAGAATATTGCGAAGAATTAGAAAATGCAAAGGAAGATGAACTAGTAAAAAAATGGTTAGGCGGACTTAGAGTATATCCAGATTCTAGCCTTGGGCATAGGTTATTCGTAATGAATAAGAGGAATATTCCTTATGATAAAATTATTGGTCACAAGGATGCCGAGCTTATTTTTACAGATGAAAAGATCTTTTTTGAATTTATGATTGGTATGAACGGGACAAAAGTAATTTATCGTACTATAGAATTTGACTTAGAATTAATCAAAGACTTCGACTTAGATTTCACCCCAAAAAAAATATTTGGCCAAGATAAGTTAGCTATTCAAATAACGGATTTATTTGACGATGTTCAAAATTACAATTTCGAAGGTAATCTTGTTGGTGTGCCTTATATGACATTAAATGCTTTAACAGACCACATATTTAACATCATCAAGATTGCGTGGGAAAATTGCTTTAAATTTAAGTACGAGCTTTCAGAATAAATAGCAAAAAACTTTACTGACTTAGTTGTTTTCATGTTCTTTGTATAACAGCAAGCCCCCACGACTCCAATCAAATCTTGGATTCGTGGGGGCTTGCATTATTTTATTCAGAATCAAGAGAAAAATTCATTCCCCTCGCACCCGCATAACCGTCTCCCTCTCGATCACTTCATGCGGCACGATCATTTTAGGCAGCAAGGCGCTCGGTTCGTGGAATTGGCG